>REAG01000183.1 GCA_004294265.1 Cytophagales bacterium
AAATGTGGTCTTCGCAATATTTAACACAAATTCATCCTAATAATTTTCTCACTTCGGCTGGTTTAGGTGCTATGGGCTTTGGTTTTCCTGCCGCTATGGGAGCTGCTGTTGCCAAACCAAAACAGGAAGTTTGGGCAATTACGGGAGATGGTGGTTTTCAAATGAATATTCAAGAATTAATTACGCTTGTTCAAGATAATATTAACGTAAAAATATTAATTTTAGATAATTGCTATTTAGGAATGGTAAGACAATGGCAAGAACAATTTTATGCCAAAAATTACTCTGGTGTTGATTTATTAAATCCAGATTTTGTGAAATTAGCAGAAGCAAATTATGTAAAAGCTGTTTCTGTTGATAATGCTGATGACTTTGAAGATGCTATTAAAATAGCTCAAAATCATAAGGGACCTTTCCTTTTACATGCCAAAGTTTTACGTTCCGAAAATGTGTTGCCTATGGTTGCTCCAGGAACTAGCTTGAGCGAAACCATTTATTATCCAGAAGACGAGTTTGATCCAAGACGTGCAACAAGAGAAGAATTAGTTTTCGCTTCCAAAAATAATTAAAAAAATGAATGAAGTTGTAGAAATTGTGATGAATACATGGAAAATTGAATGTATGCACACGCCTGAAACTATTGATAAAATAGTAATGAATTTCAGGAAAAGAGGTATGATTCTTGACTCTTTGAATTATAGAAAATTAAATGAACTCAAATCAGAATGTATAATAACTTTTGAAGATACAGTCCTTTCTTCAAACCGAATTTATTCAAATATGCTTAGAATTTATGATATAGTTTCTGTTGAAAGATTATAAAACTTTTAATTTACAAAAAAAAGCCAACTTAAAATTGGCTTTTTTTATAAAGTATTTTTTTTATTTTTTAATTATTCGTATTTGATTTTCATCCATTTCGATTAGTTTTTCTCTGTAAAGACTGCCAATCATTTTTTTGAATGCTTTTTTACTTATGCCAAAAAACGAATTAATTTCATCGGGCGTTGATTTATCACCAAAATTCAAAACGCCATCGTTGGCATATAATTTTTCAAGAATAATATTTTTGGATTGTTCAATATGTTGATATCCGACAATTTGTAGCGATAAGTCAATTTTATTTTCAGGTCTTATTTTTTTTATAAATCCTTTTTTTATATCGCCAATTTGTAAGTTTTCAAAGATTTCATTATGATATATTAATCCTAAATATTTGTTATTTATGATTGCTTTAAATCCTAAATCAGTTTGATCGGAAATCAATAAACTTACTTCGTCTTTCTCTTGAAGGTTTTGAATATCATCTTTGATATATTTTTCCCATTTGGCGGTTGCAGCAATTCTGCTAGATTTTTCATCAAAATAAATATAGAAAATACCTTTTTTACCTTTTTGTAGTTGTGATTTTTGTTCTCTATATGGAACTAGCACATCTTTAGCAATACCCAAATCTATAAAAGCACCTGTTTCGTTTTCGTCCACAATTTTCAAAAATGCAAAATCACCAACCTCTGCATAAGCCTCCAAAGTGGTGGCAATAGGTCGGTTTTCGTTGTCGTTATATACAAAAACGGTTATCCAATCACCAATTTGAGTATCTTTTTTAATATATTTTATTGGCAACAAAATCTCTAAAGTGGCATCTTTGTCTGTAAGATACATTCCAAAGTCAAGCGATTTGATTACTAGAAGTCGATTATAATTACCAATTTTTATCATTTTATTATCTATTATCAATCAAACCTCTACCAGATTTTTTAATTTTACCACTTTCAGTTAGTTCTTTAGATATTTTATCTAAAACACCATTTATGAATTTTGAACTTTTTTCGGAGCTATATTTTTTTGAGATATCTAAATATTCATTTATGCTTACTTTAGTAGGAATATTTGAAAATTCAATCATTTCGGTTAGGCACATTTTTATTAAAATAGCATCAATTGTTACAAGCCTGCCAAGCTCCCAATTTATTAGGTGTGGTGTAATAAATTCTTCTGATTCACGGTTATTGTTTATACATGTAAGAAACAAAGATTTAAGAAAAACTTTATCTTCATCCCAATTTTTTGAAAGTGGGCTGAGTTCAAATTGTTCGTTAGGTTTCATGGCTTTGATAGTTCCTGCAGCCATATCCTTGATTGCAACTTTGTTTGAACTCCAATTATAATCTAATTCATCAAAAAAATCGAGTAAGGATTCATTTTTTAAGACGATGGTTTTCAAAAAATAAAGTGCAAATTCTCTTTCTTTGTCTATGCTATCAGATTTTGCCAAAACATACATTTTATAGACTTCATCATTCAATAAATTAGTAATAATACTTGTATAAATTATTTCTGACTCATCTAAATTAATTTGATTTTTAATTATTTTTTGTTCTAATTCTGAGTGATTTTCAATACATTGAATAAAAATATTCTTTTTGATTGTATCTATTTTTTTTGCTTCAAAAAGTATTTGACCAATTTTGGGTAAAAGTGCTAATGAAAATAAATATAAGTTGTATATTTTTTCACATTCTTGAAACAAAATTTTTAAAATATTTAATTTATCTTTAGAATTATCATTGTTGAAGTTTTTTAACGTTCTTTCAAAACAAGGTAATACTTCTTTTGGCAAATCATCGTTGGTGTTTTTGATAAAAGTGCGGATATATTCTTCAAAATGCAACAAAGTGAGCTTTGTTAAACCTTCTAACCGATTGGGGTCTTGCGGTTCCATGGTGTTTAAATTAGGCTTGAAGTGAGTAATAATTGCTTCTTTTGCTAGTTCTAAATTGGCAGATTTGCAAATTTCGTAAGCATACAATTGTTGCAAAACCTTACCTCTAATTATACTCCTATTAATCATATATTTTGTGAAAGAACTTTTTGCAAAATTAGCTATTTTTTTTAATTTTCTTAGATTTTTTTGTTTCATTTAGTATTTACCCAAAATCCGCAAGCAATAATTCAAAATTTATTTTATGAAAAACATTCGTTCTTAGTCAAAATTAGTGGAAATATAATAATTTATACTAATTTTGGGGATAGAAATAAGTAATTTTAAACAATTATTAGGTACAATTTTAGAGGTAGAATCACCCATCTAGGCGTAGTTTTCCAAAATAAAAAGCGTGTCGTTTGGATTTGTCTCTAACTAAGTAGTGGCGAAGGCAAAATCTCTGATTTGCTTTATAATAAAAGTCCTTATTTTTGTAAGCATTAGTCAAGGATAAAAATTGAGTAGGTTTGAAAGAAATAAAGAAATTGAATTTTTTAATAAGCAAATCAGAGATTTGCAAACACCTCGTCATAGTCAAAGACTATGCCGAACATACTACGAAGAACGAGGAACTCCTAAAAACCTCAATTCCGTTGAAGCCCTCCCATTTGGATTCTGCGTTTTCGTAGCTGAAATTGGTTTGGGAGGGGTTTTTAAAAATAATATTGGGGTTTTTAGAGATTCCCTTTAGTCAAAATACTATAATTTTTTCAATATTTAGTAACTTATAGTATTGAATTTTTAGAAACTAATATTTAAAGATTTTCGTTTTATTAAAGTAAGTTAAAAAACTTTAAACTTTTTAAAAAGAAAATAACTTATAAAAACAAATTAAATCTCTTATTTTTAAATTTCGATTTTATCAAAACTATTTAAAACCCATAAATAAAAAAATGACACAATTTTATTCTATTTCTGAAATTGAAAAGCTCGATAAAATTTACAGAGCCAATTTAATTAATTCTATAAGTGGCTTAAAACCTGCAAATTTAATTGGCACAAAATCGGCAAGTGGTCAAACGAATCTAGCTATTTTTAGCTCTGTTATTCACTTAGGAGCAAATCCCGCTTTGCTCGGATTGATTGTTCGACCTGCCATGGTGCCAAGGCATAGTTACGAAAATATGCGAGAAACAGGCTTTTTTACCATTAATCATGTTCAAAAGGATATTACTAAAAAAGCACATTATACATCTGCTAAATTTGACAAAAATATTTCTGAATTTGATGTTTGCGGACTTACTGCGGAGTTTCAAAACGATTTTTTTGCCCCTTTTGTGAAAGAATCTAGCATAAAAATTGGCTTAAAATTAGTAGATGAAATACCAATAAAATTGAATGGAACTATTTTGATGATTGGTAAGATAGAACAAATTTATTTCCCCAAAGAAATTATTACTGAAACAGGTAATTTAGAATTAAATATGGCAGAGAGTGTGTGTGCTTCAGGTTTAGAAACCTATTACATGCCGTATAAATTTGCTGAATTTCCTTATGCTAAAATTGATAAATTACCACAATTTTGAAAAAAAAGTTTTTCCCTCCCAATAAAATATGTGTGGTTTGCCAAAGACCCATTTCTTGGCGTAAAAAATGGGAAAAAGTATGGGATGAAGTAAAATATTGCAGTGTTAAATGCCGCTCAAATAAGTAATAATATTTTAATGTACAAACTATTTCCAAAATAGATTTATTATTATTATAAAATTAAGTATTAATTTTAAATGACATTTATTTTTTTTATAAAATACTGATAATCAGATATTTACAATTTTTTTTATTTTTTTTTATAAAATTTAAGGTTTTATATTTTTAAAATGGTTACTTTTGTAATATTACTAGTATTAAACTTTAATCAAACCTTAAAAACGAAATTAAAATGAAAATATTACAACTATTAAAAATGATGAGATTAATTGCCTTTTTTGCATTTTGTGTGCTTGGAAGTGCTGATGCGGTAACAATTAAATGGACAAACGGGGGGGGAAATAATCTTTGGAGTACTGATGGTAATTGGGATTCAGGTACAGTTCCTACTTTAACTGATGATGTTGTTTTTGATGGAACTTCGGTTGATGATTGTGATATTGATATGGATATTGATATTTTAAGTTTGACTACTTCGCCACTTTATACAGGTAATCTTCGAAGAATTACTGGTGGTACAATTAAAATTGGAACTTTCATTTCAGAAGCTGCAAATATAGATTTTTCAGGAACATCAGATGCGGTTACTATTACTGTTTCTACCAACATAATTTCAGGTACAGTAAATTTGAGTGGGGGGACAATTACTGTCAATAATGTTACTGTTAATGGAGGTGTTTTAATTCTGCCCGGTTCAACAAATACTTTTAATGGAGATGTTAATATAAATCTTGGTACATTATCCATAACTAATAGCTCGGGAATCACAAATTTTAATGGTTCACTTTTAAAATCTGCAAACGGAGTAATAAATTCATCTCTTGCAGGTGTTCGTTTTAATACTAATAATTCAACGATTTCTGGCGGACATCTATTTAAAGATATTAGATTCTTAGCACCACTACCTGCTTCTCCTGCAATTAGAAACTTTTACATTGTAGGAAATTTAGAAGCAACTAATTCTTTAAGTTTTTCTCCTTCTATAAGAAGAATTATTATTAATAGAGATCCAATATTTGTAGGAGGAAATTTTACTGCTGGAACATCCATAATTAGCAATGGAACTGTAACTTCCAATAATTTATTTATTTTTAATGGTATTTCTAATCAAACTGTAAACTTTAACGGTACTGCTAATAGAATTTTTCAAGTTGGAGGAGCTGTTTTTGCCAATACAGTATCTGGAATTTTATTATCAGGAAGCATTTCTGGTACTAATTGTGTTGGTGGAATAACTTTGGCAGGTGGTGCTCTTAATGATGGTGGTAATTCAATTTCTCTTGCTACAAATCAAAATTTTGTAATGTCAGCCAATACTACACTTTCGCTCTCAGGGGCTTCATTGCCTGTGGTCAGTGGTGCCGGTTCGGTTCTTATTCATCCAACGGCAAATTTACACGCTTACGGAACTAATAATTTAACTTTAAGTAATCCATACAGCTTCACAAACTTTACTATCAACAAACCCACAAATGGTGAAGTTAATTTAACAGCTGCCACCTCAGTTTCAGGAATGTTAGATATTCAAGCTTTTGCAGGTGCAAAAAAACTAAACACCAACGGAAATCTTACTTTGGTTTCAACCGCTATGCAAACAGCATCTTTAATTGATTTTAGTACCTCGGGCAGTGGAGGTTCAGTAAATGGCAATGTGAAAGTGCAAAGATTCTATCAAGGCGTTGGCAGACCCAAATTGTTTGGAACTCCAATTGTAAGTGGAGCAACTGTATTTACAATAGGCGAGGGAACATATAAAGCGTTATTATATACAGAAACTGGTCAAGAACCAGGCATACCAAGAAAAACAGATCCTACAAGAACCGATTTTGGAAATAGTTTTATTAATGCTCATTCAATAAACGGTGGTAATTTATCTGTTGGACGTGGATATTCTTTAAGACAAAATTCTAATGGTCTTGCAGTTTTTGATGGCGTTGTTAATAATGGTACAATAAACTTTGCAGTAACAAATACAACCACTCCTGGTTTTGCAACTACTACACCTGGCTTTAATTTAATGAGCAACCCTTATCCATCAGCAATTGACTGGACACTTGTCAATGTTAATAGTACTGGTGTTTCAAATACTGCGGTTTCTATTTTTAATGGCTCTACTTACACAGCAACTAATATTATTGCAAGTGGTCAGGGATTTTTTGTAAAAGCAACAAGTAATGGAAATATAACTTTTTCAAATACTGTAAGAGTAAATTCTAATACGGCTAATAATACTTTTTTGAGAACCGAAGAGAAATCAAGATTACTCTATTTGTATGTTAAAAATAATGCAGGTGGATTTAATGATGCCTTAACATTTTCATTTAACGATAACGCAACCAACAATTATGATTCAAATTTTGATCTAACTAAAATAAACTCAGTTGCTCCTTTAAGCCCATTTTTATTTTCTCAATCTGATGGATTAAGGCTTTCATTAGATGTGCGTCCGTTTCCTACAAAAGATATCACAATTCCAATTACTTTAAGAGTTAACGCAACTAGTGATTACACATTTAGTACTTCTAACATAGACGAATGGTATGCGGATTATAGCGTTTTCTTAAAAGATAGTTTAAATGGAAATGTAACTTTTACAAATTTAAAAATAACTCCAAGCTATGTTTTTTCAAAAGCAATAACTGACACGGACGAAGCTTCTCGTTTTAGTGTTGTCCTTAAATATATGCCTGGCATAAATGCAGCAACCATTCCTGGATCAAACAACAACGGGAATGGAGGTTTTACTGGCGGAACACCTACAAATGATATTTCTTTAACAGAGGGAACACCTGATGCTGAAGCAAGGCAAGAAGTTACAACACACATTAATTCTATGTTTACAGAATCAAATTTAGAAAAATCAATGATTTATAGTTTTGAAAACAAAGTTGCAATTAAGTTTGCTTCAAATATTTCTAATTCAAGTATTGAAATCATTGATTTGATGGGAAATAAAATCTTTAGTGAATTAGATTTAAACTCAGTTGGTAAAAAAGTTATTGAAATACCTGTTTCTAGTGCAAGTATTTATTTTATCAAATTAACTAACAACAAAGAAAACATTATACAAAAAGTGTTTTTATATTAATCAACTTCTAAAATCTGTAACCGTGAAAAAAATATTTTATTTAGCTTTCTTTTGTATAATCTCATTAACGGCATTTTCGCAAGACGAAGCACCGCCTGATGATGAAGGTACTGACATTCCGCTCGATGGTGGTGTAACTTTACTCATTGCTTTTGGTATTGCTTTGGGAGCAAAAAAATATATGAGTAAAAAATAAGTTTTCATAGTTTCAACCATAAAAAAAGGCTGTAAAAGGTAATATTACTTTTTATAGCCTTTTTTATGTTTCAAAGATAATTTTAATACTATATTTCAATAGTTTGTAAAGGCTCAGAAATTTGATTGATATTAATTTGTTTTAAAAGATCATTTTCAAGCATATTTGCAAAAGTTTCAAAATACAAAATGGCGTGTTCACGTTCATTTCTATTTAAAAACCGAAATCCGTTTGGTAAGTTTTTTAAAACTTTTGTGTCGTTTAAATATTCTAAATGATGAATATCTGTTGAGGTTAAACCCAAAGCCTCTAATTTTGCCACTAGCATATTAACAGGTGCATTTGTAATGGGGCAAAACTCTTCAGCCATTTCAGTCCATTCACCAAGGCTAGTTTCTTGCACATATTTTACAATTTCTTTGGGCGTAAATTTTGTAACTACTTGCACCAAATTGCCACAATTGCAAGCACCTTGGTTTCCCCAAGCATAAAAAGCTCCCTCTCGAAGATTTGAAGCCGTTTTTCGTAAAGATTCTATCAGTTTTAAATTTGGAGTTGCCATACTTTTATTTTTAAATTTCACATATAATATAGTGTTGATAATTATTGTTTTTAAGAAAATAAATTTAATCGTTTAAAGTAATGGAAATGGTAATTTTAAATCTAATTTTTAGATAAATATTTGTCAATATTTACTTTCATCAATCTAAAAATTGAATGTTATCGAAATTTATTTTTTTTTAATCAATAATTGATTTATTTTGGGCATATTTCAAAAATAAAAATCTACTTAACTTAAAATAAAATGGCTGCGGATAAGGCAAAATTTATAAAATCAATTAAAAAATCATATTCGCCCACGGGAGCAAGTATTTATTTGGGTGCTGGAGTTTTGGAAGGCAATATTATTGCGGATGCGAAAGTTAATATTCCGTTGCGTATGATGAATAGGCACGGGATGATTGCGGGAGCTACGGGTTCGGGTAAAACGCGCACTTTGCAAGTGATGGCTGAGCAATTATCAGCTGCTGGCGTTCCTGTTTTTATGAGCGATATAAAAGGTGATTTGTCGGGTTTAGGAAAGCCGGGAACCACCAACGAAAAGCTTGAACAAAGAGCCAAAGATTTAGGAATTGGCTTTAACCCAACCGAATATCCGATAGAATTATATTCACTTTCGGGCAAAAAAGGGGCTCAAATGCGAGCCACAGTTTCGGAATTTGGACCTACTTTATTGGCTAAAATATTGGATTTGAACGATACGCAAACGGGTGTCTTATCTATACTTTTTAAATATGCGGATGATAAAAAATTAGCTATTGTAGATTTATCGGACTTGAAAAAAGTTCTTTCTTACCTTTCGGAAGGAGCTGGAGCTGAAGAAATTAAAGCAGATTATGGCACAATTTCTACTTCTACTTCTGGTACAATATTACGAAAAATTGTGGCTCTCGAACAAATGGGCGTAAACAATATTTTTGGAGAAAAATCTTTTGATATTCAAGATTTATTCAATAAAGTAGATGGAAAAGGCGTTATTAGTTTAATGAATGTAAGTGATTTACAGGATAAACCAGCACTTTTTAGTACATTTATGCTCAGCTTATTGGCAGAAATTTATCAAACTATGCCCGAAGCAGGCGATTTAGATAAACCTAAATTGGTTTTCTTTTTAGATGAAGCACATTTGCTATTTAAAGATGCTTCAAAAGCATTTTTGGACCAAATAGAACAAATCGTTAGGCTCATTCGCTCAAAAGGTGTTGGCGTGTTTTTCTGTTCGCAGTTGGCTCAAGATGTGCCATCAACGGTGTTGGCTCAACTCGGAAACAGAGTGCAACACGTATTGCGTGCTTTCACTCCCAACGATGCAGATGCACTCAAACAAACGGTTAAAACCTATCCAAAATCGGAGTTTTATGATATTCAAAGCACATTAACTCAAATGGGAATTGGGCAAGCTTTGATAACAGTTTTGAACGAAAAAGGAATTCCTACGGAAGTTGTTCACACGCATTTAACACCTCCAACTTCTATAATGGGACCATTATCAGAATCGGATTATGCAGCAAATATTAAAAATTCGGATTTAAACAAAAAATATGCAGAATCCATAAATCCAGAAAGTGCGTTTGAAATTTTGAGTGAAAGGATGCAAAAAACACAAGATGAGGCTGCTGAAATAGAGGAAGAAAAGCGAGAAGCCAAAGAATCGGCTCCACGCAGAGGCGAAAAATCTACTTTTGAGAAAGTTTTGGCAAGTCCTGTTACTCGAGAATTAGGAAAACAATTAGTTAGAGGTGTTTTAGGAATGTTTTTTGGAAAAACAGGAAGAAGATAGTTTTGATTATTACATGCAAGATTCAACTTTTGATTGTAACTTTTAGAGTTAAGTTTAAATAATTAGTAATAATTTGATTTTATAACTTAAATTATAAATATATGAATCAGTGAAAAAAATAGAAAAAAAAACATTCAAAGTTAGTTGCATAAACTATAAAAATTGGGGCAATTCTGTTGTACGATTTTAATGATTATGTGGTTTCTATATTTTAATATTGAATATCCCTACGGATTATTTTGGTTTTGTTATACCTAATTTAAACAATGGAATAGCCCGTTTAATTACAAAACACTCAAAAAACGAAGTTTTTTGAGTTCCCTGCCCTCGGATTCTGCGGTTTCGTAGCCGAAATTGGTTAGGGATGGGCTTTGAAAGAAATATTTATGTTTCACTTTTAAAATCTAGATACATAGGCTATTCTATTAAAGAAAACACTTATATAAAGTTCAATAAATAATTACAATTCCTTTTTAACTTTTCCCCATTGGGGAAATAAGAAAGGGGTTTTCTAAAAATTTAATTATAAATATTTAGTGGACTCAATATAATATTTATAAAATTCTATAATAATGTATAGTTTTATATACATCCAAATCTTTTTAAAACATAATTACTATTGAAATTTATACCTGGAGTTTGAATCATCTTTTCTTTTTTTGCAGCCATTCCAAAACCGTAAGGATTATCCCAATGGCAAAGGCTGGGTGCAGAAAATCCGTTTTCAAAAAACCACTCACTCACTTCAAGTGGATGATGATAATGTTTGTAACGAGGCGTTAAAGTATCAAACATATCAATTAAAAGTTCATTATGATCTATCTTTCTTCCTCGAATTTTTTTTATAAAATTAATTAAATAGGTAAGTGTTTTTACTGTCATTTTTTGAAATCCAAAAGGTAATTTATTTACCACAAACCGCATAAAATCAGTAACTCTTATATAAACAGAAAAATAGAGCGTGAAAGGTCTTTTATAGAGCCAAAGATAAAAAATGCCGCTATTTTTTACCGTTCTAGCCACTTGATTGAAAGTGAATTTAGTATTTTTAGTGTGATGAATAACTCCGTTTGAAATAACAATATCAAAACTTTCGTCTGCAAAAGGCGGATTTTCTAAATCACCTTGTACAAATAATAAATTAGGTAAAATACTTCGTTTTGATGCTCTAAACACACTATTTGAATAATCTATACCAACCACAAAAGCTCCATTTTGAGCCAAAGCGGCAGTCAAAAGTCCGTTGCCACAACCAGCATCTAAAATAGTTTTACCTTTAATTGATTCGAGAGTTTGGTTGGTTTCTATATAAAATTGTTGCAAACGATCTTCGGTTGAGGTTCCCCAAGTTTTATTCATATTTTGGGCTTCAAATGCTTCCCATTCCATTGAAAAACTAAACTCTGAATTTCCTTTTTTTATTTTTGGTAATACAATTGAATTATTACTAATAATTTTTGAAATTTCAGTTTTGTATTTTTCATAAAATGTATTTTCTAAATAATCATTTAATAAAATAGGTACACCATTGATGATAGGAAAAATAGTATGATTTAATTTATTAATTAATAAACCATCTTCTTTATTGAACATATATTTATCTAAATCCTCTTTTGTATTAGGATCTTTTAATATTGAAATCAAATCTGAAACCATGCTTTTTATGGAAGTGAAACTAATTTTTGTAATAAAATTTAATTTAATGAATTTAATTATAAACAAAAAAATCCTCTTTTTTGTGAAAATTTACAAAAAAGAGGATTTTTTTTATTCTTAAAAATTACTAAAAACTTTTAGCAATATCAATAAAATCTCTTGCAACTAAAGAAGCACCACCAATTAAGCCACCATCTATGTCGGGTTGAGAAAACAATTCTTTGGCATTGGATGGTTTTGCACTTCCTCCGTATAAAATTGAGGTATTTTCGCCAGTTTTACCATATTTTGAAGCCAAATGTTTGCGTAATTCAGCGTGCATATCTTGGGCTTGAGCCGAAGTGGCGGTTACGCCAGTTCCGATTGCCCAAATTGGTTCGTAAGCAATTACTATTTTAGCAAAATCACTGTCTGAAAGATGAAAAAGACTTTCTGTTAATTGAGACTTTACAAAATCAATATGAATGCCCTTTTCTCTTTGTTGTAAAGTTTCACCACAACAAAAAATAGGTGTTAATCCTTGTTTAAGAACTAAATTTACTCTTTCCGCTAAATCTGCATTTGATTCAGAAAAATATTCTCTTCTTTCGCTATGTCCTAAAATTACATAAGTTGCTCCCACTGATTTTGCCATTTCTGCCGAAATTTCGCCTGTGTAAGCACCCGATTCTTTTTGATATATATTTTGAGCTCCCAAGGAAACTTTTGTACTCGATTTCAATACATTATGAACAGGATAAAGATAAACGGATGGCGTGCATAGCACCACAATAGCTCCATTTGCTAATTCTGATTCTGCAATTTGAACTACTTCGGTAGCTAACTGTAAGCCAGATTCAAGGCTTTTATTCATTTTCCAGTTGCCTGCAACTATTTTTTTTCTCATTTTAATTTGATATTAGGTTATTTTTTTGATTTACTATTTTTACAAAAATACGATTTATTTTTATTTAGACTTAATTTGAAACTATAATATTTAATTTTATGCTAAAAATGAACCCAGCCTTGTGCTTTTAAAGGTACTAATTGTTGATTTTGGCTTACCAAATGCAAACCTTTTTCTTTTTCAGTAATAAAACCAATGGTACATATTTCAGGGTTATTTTTTATTTTTTCATAATCCGATTGTTTAATCGTAAAAAGCAACTCATAATCTTCGCCACCATTGAGCATACAAACCGTAGAGCTCATATTGAGTTCCGAAATGGTTTCTAAAGTTCGGTTGTCGAGCGGTAATTTATCTTCATAAATCTGAACTCCCACGCCAGATTGCGTACAAATATGCATCAACTCCGAGGCTAAACCATCCGAAATATCAATCATGGAAGTTGGAATAATGTTTAATTCCGCAAAATCATGGATAATATCCATGCGTGCATTGGGTTTGAGTTGCCTGCCTATAATATAGTCTTTTCCTTCCAATTCGGGTTGCATTTCAGGATTTGATTTATAAACTTCTTTTTCACGTCTTAAAATTTGCAAACCTACGTAAGCCGCTCCTAAATCGCCTGTTACGCACACAATATCGCCTTTTTGAGCCGTACTGCGTTTGACTATTTTTTCGGGTAAACTTACTCCCAAAATGGTAATTGAAATTATCAAACCTTTCATAGAAGCGGTAGTATCGCCTCCAATTAAGTCTATTTTGTAGGTTTCACAAGCAGTTTTAATGCCTTCATATAATTCTTCGATGGCTTCCAAAGAAAAACGGTTGCTTAGTGCAAGACTCACAGTAATTTGTTTTGGAAAGCCATTCATGGCTGCAATATCCGACACATTGGTAGCTACTGCCTTGAATCCCAAGTGTTTAATTGGCATATACGACAAATCAAAATGAATACCTTCCACCATCATATCGGTTGAGATAAGCATTAGATTTTTTTCATCCATCGAAACCACAGCTGCATCGTCTCCAATGCCAAAAATAGTTTCTGGATTTTGTAATTTTATATTTTTTTTAATTTTATCAATTAATCCAAATTCCCCTAATTGACTAAGCTCTGTGCGTCCTTCCGACATTAAATTTTGTGATTAATTGGCTTCTAAAATTTTAAATAACTCGTCCAATTTTGGTGTTAAAATAATTTCTGTTCTTCGGTTTTTTTGACGAATTTCAGCTGTTTTTCCTTCGTTCAAAGGCACATATTCCGAACGACCAGCAGGAATTACTTTTTGAGGATTTACTTCGTTTTCAATTAAAATACGGGTTATTTGCGTAGCTCTCAACACACTCAAATCCCAATTATCAGAAAATGAAGCAGCACCTTTTGCCACTGGCACATCGTCTGTATGTCCTTCAACCATCACATTTACGTCATCGTTGGTTTTAAGAACAGTAGCCAATTTCTTAATAGCATCTTTTCCTTTTTTATCCAACTCGGTGCTGCCAGATTTGAAAAGCAACTGTTCAGAAAGCGATACATATACTTTTCCGTTTTTAATATTTACAGTCAAATCTTTGTCGTTAAATGCCAAAAGTGCATTTGTAACTTTATTTTTAAGATCATTTACGGCAGCATCTTTTTTCTTTAAAACGGCTTCAAGTTCAGCCACACGCATCTCTCTTTCTTTTAAATTAGCAGATAATTTATCGTTTTGAGCCTTTGTTTCTTGCAACGATTTTTCCATATCCAACAACTGATTTTCTTTTTTTGCCAAATTAGCTGACATTTTATTAGATTCAGAAGAGTAATTTGCCAATAAATCTTTGTAATCTTTTCTTAATCTATCCGAAATGCCATTTTGCTCGTTCAAAAGTGTGGTAGCTCTTGCAAATTTCTCTCCCAAATTTGAACTATCTCCAAATAATTTTTTAGCAAGTGATTGAAATTTTTCAGCGTCATTTTTTGTGATTTTATATTTGTTTTTTAATCCATTTAAACTATCACTACATTCAGCATAGTCGCCTTCTAAACGGACTTTTTTACCTAATAATTGATCATATTTCTTACTAGAAACACAGCTAAATAACATTCCAAAAATGGCAATTGCCACAAATTTTAATATGAATTTCATTTTTTTATATTTATTTAATATATTCTAGGCAAATAATAAATATTATTTCATTAATTTTCAACATAGTCTAAATATTTTTTTAAAATGAATTTAAATTTTTTTTAATTACATTATTTAAAGTAATTTATGTTTATTTTTTATATATAAATTTTTAAATATATGGCTTTAAAGCAAGTAATTTTGTAAGAATTATTTTAAGAAAAACCAATTATTATAATATCTTCAAATTGGGTTCAAAAGTATATTTGTACCAAAAATAATCAACAGAAAGGGTTTATTTAAAAAAAAGGTTTATCAAAACAAAAAAATAAAATAAATAAGTCTAGCAAACTTTCTACAAACTTCAAATTTTTAAAATCTACAAAAAAATAAATATTTTAAATATTTTAAACATTTTTTAGTCAAAAAGATTAATTTTGCAAATTAAAAACTATAAAAGTGTCGAAAAAAGGACGAGTTTTAGTGGCAATGAGTGGGGGATTAGACTCTTCTTTAGCAGCAGT
>REAG01000184.1 GCA_004294265.1 Cytophagales bacterium
TAAATTCTTGAAAATCTGGACTAGATTTGGGTGCAACTTTTACTCCAATAACAGATTTTTCTCCATCTTTTTTTACAATATGCAACTTTTCATATTGACAACCACTAATCAAACTTTTTTGAGATTTTAACTCTCTTTGGTAGTAAATAATATCATTTGCAATAGTATGAAAAATATCATTTGACGTAATTTCTTTCCACTTTTCTAATCCAGCTTTTGTCTGACTAGGATATAGTGTCGCTGCTATTTCTTGTAATTTTGACTTGTCAGTTATTTCAAGATGAAATTGTGCTTGTTTTTTCCAAATTGCTTCTAATTCCTTTTTATATTGGTCTCTTTTTACAGTTTGTTGTCTAATTTTATAATCTTTATTTTTGGCTAATTCATCAAAAAAGTATTCGCCCACATATTTGCCTGAGTTTTCAATTTTGTTGTCTAAAGCTGTTACCAATAAATCAAAATCATCTTCTGTTGGAATTTGAGGCATTAATTGTTTATCGCCTTTTACTGTTATCAATAAGGTAAATTCTTTACCTACCCATTCTGGTAGTTTAAACTTAACAACTTCCCAAGACTCTACGGGTTGTTTAGCAGTACTATTATTTGGTATAATTTTAAATTTGAATTTACCATTCTTATCCTTTTCTGTTGTTATTTGTTCGACTGATTCTATAGTAAGTATTTCAACACGTTTTTTTTCGATATTATCAATAGAAACATCTTTTAAATCTTTTCTACCGCTTTTAAATCCTCTACGTTGATTAAACATATATATAATACGTGATAACTCGGCAAGACTAATTTTTTCGGTTAGTGCTTTTTTTCTCAAATAATAGACTATCCAATCTTCAGAGCAAGATAACTCTCCCTTTTTATTTTCCAACCCTAGAAACTTACTAGCCTCTTCTATTGATTGTTTTTCAAAAGGAAGAAAATCTGAGATATTGAATTTAAAAGCATCCTCATTTCTTGTTTTCTCCTTAAAATTAGTAGGAAAATTTTCTGGAATCCATTTCAAAACCTTTAGAACATTAATTAATCTTGTTCTTCTAAGTATGTATCTTTGTTTTAATCTTCTAGAACCTCGAATTTTTGTTCTATTTCCAGCTTTTGTTTCAGCAGGTGTTCCCGATTCAAACTTTCTTAAATATTCGACATCTGTTGGTACTATTCTACTTCCAGCCCAAATAATTTCACCATTCTTTCCCCAATCTAAATAACTATCAGGAAGTTTGAGTAATGCACCACCAACAGAAGCAACTCCTAAATCTAATCCTAGTACTTTCATATTTTTTAATAAAATTTTGTTTATCAAATATTTAATATATTTTTGCATTGAAGCAAATCACAATAAGGATTTATTCCGTAGTGAAGATTATTCTTCGTTGGTACTAGCCTCGTCCTTATCGGGGCTTTTTTTATTTCCGACCTAAAATAAATCATTTTTATTATATCCACAAATAAAAATCTTACTTTAATTTTAAAAAAATATAATCCGAAAGTTTTGTTTGCTTATTACAATATTCATACATAGAAATATGGAATATTACCTGTTATAAATAATATACAAGAAAGAAATCTATAAATCAAAAAAATCCTTTCACAGGCAAAGATGCAAACCACGTGTGACGCCATTTATATAAAATTACTATTCCCCGTTCTTCGTAGTTTGTTCGGCATAGTCTTTGACTATGTCGTAGTGGATACAAATCTCTGATTTGTTCATAATCAGTCAAATCCAACCTTTTACACTTACAAAAATAAGGACTTTTTTTAATATAGCAAATGAGAGATTTGCCATCACCACAACTTAGTCAGAGACTAAGCCGAACGACAGGCTTTTTATTTTGGCAAACTACGCCTAGCGGGGTATTATTTATAAAATGGTTGGGGGGGGTAGTAAGTTTTCTTTAAAAAGTCAATGATTAATTTTTTATCAAACTCTTCGCTTGCGATGTCGTTTGACCTGTCCAGTAAAGTAATAAGATTAGTTTTGAAACCTTCAATTTCAATCCTGTTCGGCTTTACTTTTAAAAAAGCTTTGTTTAGTGCTTTTCTGGGTTTCAATTCTATTATTTCCATCTACAATTTTATAATCTATTTTATGTCGGTAAATATAAATTTTTATCTCGAAACCATGTAAAGTATTGGTAAAATCTTTCTTTTGGTTTATCAAAGCGTTGGTTTTGAGTGACTCGTAAAAAACTTATTATTCCATTTTAGGTACAGACTTTTAAGCCTTTTGGCTCGTTAATTTTTGCACTTTAGTATGTTATTTTTGTTTTTAAATTCACTTTTTTATATATAAATATTACAATTATTTCCACTCTAAGGTATTCAACATTTGAACTATATCAATTTTTATATAATTAATGATAGGAGCTAACGAATCATTTTTAGTAGAAGTTCTAAAATAAAGCGCTCCACGCAAAAAATGGTTGGTTGTATCGGTAATATAAAATTGAAATTGACTTGGCACATCGCCCTCCAATTCAAAAATTGTGGCAGCTTTCCCTGTAGGTGTTCTGATGATGGTTTCATCTATCGCATAAGCTTTTATGTTATGTTTAGAAGTTAGTTTATAAGAATCATTGACCAATTCATTTAAAAAGTTTTTATTTTTTAAATCTAATTTCTTACCTTTTAAGTTTTTATACGTGAGTTGAATCACGGCTCTGTGTTCGGGATACGTAACATCAATCCAATGCTCTTCAGTACTTTTTGATTTATGATTACTTGTTTTGGCGTATCTTGAAAACTTAAAAAAATAAGGATGCTTATTTTCTAAATCTTGGTAGGAATGAGGTGGCAAATCAATTCGATGGTATCCTTTTGGTTTTGGTACAAAAGTTTTTTCGCAAGCCAAAAAAATAAATGTCATTAAAAAGACAAATAAATATTTTAATAATAATTTTAATTTCATAATACAAAAGTCGTAAAAAATTAAGAATTTTGCACGATAATTTTTCAAAAAAGACATTGAATATCCTAGAAAAAATAATTTCAAACAAAAAATCTGAAATTGAAAAGGCAAAAGCTTTGCTTTCGTATCTCAAATTGGAGCAACTGATTGATTGTGATCAAAAAAATGTATCTTTAAAAAAATCTTTTTTAGAAAATACTAAAGCTGGAATAATTGCTGAGCACAAACGAAAATCACCATCTAAAGGAATTATAAATGATAAATTTTCTGTCGAATTTATTACGCAAGGATACGAAAATGCAGGAGCAAGTGCTTTGAGTATTCTTACTGATTCTGATTTTTTTGGCGGCTCAAAACAAGATTTATTTGATGCCCGAAAAGCAACCAATATTCCTATCTTACGAAAAGATTTTATCATTGATGAATATCAATTATTGGAAGCAAAGGCTTGGGGAGCTGACGTTATTTTGCTAATTGCAGCCAATTTAGAGCCTTCAAAACTTTTAGAGTTAGCTAAATTTGCAAAATCTTTAACGCTCGAAGTTTTGATGGAAGTGCATGACGAAAAAGAATTATTAAGTAATATTAATCCATATATCGATTTTATTGGAGTAAATAACCGTAATCTTAAAACTTTTGAAGTTTCGATTGAAAATTCACTTAAATTAGCTGATTTAATACCAAACGAATTTATTAAAATTGCAGAAAGTGGTTTAAATTCGGTTCACGAAATCAATATTTTAAAAAAAGCAGGTTTTAAAGGTTTTTTGATTGGAGAAAGTTTTATGAAAACCGAAAATCCTGGTTTGGCTTGTAAGAATTTAATAGATGAGATTTTAAATTATTAATTTATATTATAATAAAATATTACTATTTATTTTTTTAATACAAAATAAAAAATCTTCTATTATTAAATTATTAAAATAGAAGATTTTTTATTTATTACTAAAATTATCAAATTTTTAAGAACAATATTCTTCAAAAGCTAACGAAAGATTTTCAGCAATCATCTCTGCGGAACGTCCTTCAATATGATGTCTTTCCACCATGTGAACCAATTCTCCATCTTTAAAAAGTGCCATTGAAGGCGATGAAGGTGGATAGGGGAGCATAAACTCCCGAACTTTATCAACGGCAGCTTTATCTACACCCGCAAAAACGGTAAGAAAATTATCAGGCTTTATATCACTATTTATAGCCATTTTTGCTGCTGGTCTTGCGTTGCGAGCTGCACAGCCGCAAACCGAATTGATAACCACCAAAGTTGTACCTTTCGACTGCAATGCCAACTCAACTTCTTGTGCATTTAAGGCTTCTTTAAATCCAAATGAAGTTAATTCTCGCTTCATTGGTAATACTAATTCTTCTGGATACATATATATAGTTATTTAACTTTGAATTTTTAAAATATTTTATATCAATTATAACAATCAAAATTAAGAATAAAAAGTTCATTTTTAAAATAATTTCCTTAATATCTTAAATTTTAAAGCAATAAATTTCAAATTTGAATAAATAAAATAATAAGGCGAAACGCAAAATGCGTTCTTTAAAAGTTATATTTCATTTTAAATTTACTTAATTTTAGAATAAATTCATAAATTTGGCGTTTCTTTGTAAATAAATAGTTTTTTAACAACTGATTCTAAAAAATCAACTTGTTTTGAAATTTATATTAAGAATTTTAAATTTTCTCAAAATAAAAAAATGCCAATTTCACAAATCATCGGTTACCTAATTGCCCTTTACGCTATTATAGAAATTGTAGGATATGGACCAATTTCTATTTATTTCAACAAAAAAGCTGCCCGAGAAAATAAACCTAAAAAGGGATTTTTCAAAGATTCTTTCGATAGTATTTTGTTTGCTGTAATTGCCGCAACGCTTATTCGTTGGGTATCGCTTGAGGCATATACAATCCCTACGCCATCCATGGAAAAATCGCTTTTGGTTGGCGATTTTTTGTTTGTAAGTAAGTTACATTACGGTCCTCGAACGCCTACAACTCCTCTTCAATTGCCACTTACGCATCAAACCATTTGGGGAACTTCTTTGCCATCTTATTCAGATTTGATTCAACTTCCATCCTTTCGATTGCCTGGATTTTCGGAAATTAAAAAAGGCGATTGTGTCGTTTTTAACTATCCTGCCGATGACGAAAAATATCCTGTGGATTTGAAAACAAATTACATTAAAAGATGTGTAGCCACAGCAGGTGATGTGCTAGAAATTAAAGATAAACAACTGTATATCAACGGAATGCAGTCAGGGAATTTCGTAAATATGCAGTTTAGTTATTTTATAGAAACGGATGAAAATATGGCACAAATTTTCAGAAAAATGGATATTACGGATGTTTATCAATATCAAGGCACTATGGGTTATGTGGTTATGACTTCGCCTGCAAAAATATATGAACTTAAACAGTATTCGTTTATAAAAAATATTACGGAAATTAAAAAAGAAGCTCATCTAGCGGAAGCTCGTGTTTTTCCAAATAATTCTAAATTTGATTGGAATGAAGATAATTTCGGTCCTTTAACTTTGCCATCTGAAGGAATGACAATTACGATTACACCCGAAAACTTACCTTTGTATGAAACGGCAATTATTAAATATGAAGGCAATAAAAATGTAAAAATTGAAAATGGAAAACTATTTATAGATAACAACGAAACTACAAGTTATACTTTCAAACAAAATTACTATTGGATGATGGGAGATAATAGGCATAATTCGCTTGATTCACGGTTTTGGGGCTTTGTACCAAAAGATCATGTGGTTGGAAAAGCAGTTTTTGTATGGCTTTCGCTCGATCCAAATGGTAAATGGTTGAATAAAATTAGATGGAGTCGAATGTTCAGATTTGTAGAAGACGTTACGCCTTAATTTTTATAAATTCCCATAATTTATTTGAGTAAAAATCCTAAATATACTTATTAAAATAATTTATTTCTATATCTAATCTTACTTATTTTTCAAGAAAGGTTTGAGAATTATTATTATTAAATAATACCTGTTTTTATAATATTTTTAGAATTAATTTTATGGAACAGCTCATCTAATTACAAAACACTCAAAAAACGAAGTTTTTTGAGTGCCCTTCCCCTTTGATTCTGCGGTTTCGTAGCAGGAAATTGGTTAGGGATGGGGCTTTGAAAGAAATATTGATGTTTTACTTTTAAAATTTAGCTACCTGGGCTATTATATAATTTTAAATAAGAATTTTATTTTTATTAAAATATATTTGTTTAAATTATTATTTATTATTAAATCACATTTTAAATTTAAAATCGTAATTTAATATGAAAATAATCGCATTTTTATTAGTTCCATTTACTATTGTTTTTGCTCAAGATAAAGGAACTTTAGTGAATATTTGTTCTAGTTTTTTCGATGAATTTGCCCCGTCTATTAGTGCTGATGGTCGAACTTTGATTTATCAATCCAACAAAGATGGCGAATATAAATTGTATGAAAGCAAGTTGCAAAGCTCAAATTTTTGGTCTGTACCGCTTCCAATCAATGAAGTAAATAAGTATGGTTCAAAACAAGATTTAGTGGCAGGTCCTAGCATCAGTTATGACGGGAATACACTTTATTTTTGTGCTTCTTACATAGATAGTTATGGCGATTTAGATATTTATTATAGCTCAAGAACAGCCAACGGTTGGGGCAAACCAATAAATATCGGAAGAACAATTAACTCTGCTGATTACGAAGGATTTCCTTGCATTTCGGCTGATGGGAAAAGACTTTATTTTACAAGAATATTACAAACCCAACAACAGGGTGAGGATTGTTTTAAAATCATGTATTCCGAAAGAAGTGAAAAAGGTGGCGTTTGGGGAACTCCAAAAGAATTGCCAAGTCCAATTAATTCAGGATGTGATAAAGCTCCAAGAATTATGTCGGATAATAAAACCTTGGTTTTTGCTTCGATAAGAGAAGGTGGCAAAGGAAATTTTGATTTATACACTTCTCACATGAATGATGAAGGCGAGTGGGATGAGCCTAAATCGATGACATTTGTAAACACTTCTGCCAAAGAACAATACGCTACTGTTGATGCTGCTGGCGAAAATATGATTTATTATACGGGACAAAATTTATATTCAATTGCAATCCCGATGGAGTTTCGACAAGGTAAGAATATTACACTTCAAGGTTATATTACAGATTTAAAAAATGGAAAACCTTTAGAAGGAAATATTACTATTCGAGATGCTGCAACAACCCAAATTTTAAGCACACTTAATGCTTCAGCCGATGGAAGATACACGGCAGTTTTATCGGCTGGAAAAAAATATTTGCTAGAATATTACAAACAAGGTTATAACATCAAAACACAAGACTACGATTTTGTAGATGAAAAAGACTACCGAGAAATCAAAGCTGATGTAGCACTTTTTAATGATATAAATATTAAAATATTACCTATTGACTATGAACTATATT
Source organism: Cytophagales bacterium (assembly GCA_004294265.1). Lineage (GTDB taxonomy): Bacteria > Bacteroidota > Bacteroidia > Cytophagales > UBA9547 > REAG01. The sequence goes on from REAG01000184.1 coordinate 7,382, forward strand.
TTCCTGTTGATGCAATTATTACTATTAAAGATAATGATACGCAAGAGAAATTAAGTATAAAAAGTACAAAATCTGTTGAGGATGGTGCTCAAAATTTTAATTTAAATTTAAATAAAAAATATTCATTTGAAGTAAAGCACCCTAAATATGCCATTTATAACTTTGAATTAGATTTAAGGCAAGAAGTACTTTATAATTCTTTTGAAAAAGTAATAAATATGAGTCCGTTTACAAAAAGATTTACATTTAATATTGGAGATTTAGATACAGGCGAAGGGCTTCCTGTGGATATGATTATTACTAATTTAGATATGGATGAGCAAATTGTAGTTCAATCTTATATGAGCCGAGACGGCAAACACGCCATCACTTTAAGAGAAGGAAATCGATATAAAGTTGAAGTTAAAAATCCGCATGGATATGCCTATTACAATACCTCAATAGATGTGGATAAAACTGCTAGCAGTCAAGACTTTAAGATCAAACTTTTAGCACTAAAACCTGGAGCAAAATTATTGTTAAAAGAAATTTATTTTGATTTTAATTCAACAGAATTAAAGGAGGAATCTTTTGAAGAATTAGTAAGAGTAAATACAATGTTAAAAGAAAATAAAAATATTAAAGTAGAAGTATCTGCCCATACCGATAATGTAGGAAGTGAAATATTTAATAAAAAATTATCTGAAAAAAGAGCTAGATATGTAGCTGATTTTATGTTGCAAACTGAAATTGAAACAAATAGAATTAAAGCGGTTGGTTATGGTAAATCATTTCCTATTTTCCCCAACGATACCGAAGAAAATAGAGCCAAAAACAGACGCTTAGAACTCAAAGTGATTGAAAATTTTTAGAAACCATTTTACTTAGATTTATTTTTATACTATTTTACGTATTATTTTGTATTATTAATTATTTACTTATAGATTTGTAATACGATTACGAATGAAACTAAAAAAGAATTAGGAAAGTTCTTAATTGATATTGCAAAGTTAGTTTTAGGAGGAGTTGTATTTGCATCGGTTGTTAAGGCAGATAATTTACCCAAGACAACAGTTATGGCTATGGCTTTATTTACGGTTTTAGTTTTTGCAATTTGTGGTTTCTTGTTTATTCAAAAATCTTCTAAATAAAATTGAATATGGATTTTTCGGTTTTAATAATTATATTATTCTTTACTAGTATTGCTACACTTATTTTTGCTTTAAGTGTTGAAGATTCGTCTAAAGTTCGATCTATGAAAGTAAATTAATATTTATTTTTTATATTATTTATGTTTTTGAATAAAGTTAAAATCACTTTTAACCTTATTCAAATTTTGTTTCATTTATTTGAAAAAAATTAACTTTTTTTTATACTTTTTATTTTCCTTAATTTCATTTTATTCTTTAGCTGAAAGCCCTTTTCAAAAAGGTAATTTTATCTTTTCAATGGATATAGGTTATTCAAACAAATCTCAATCAATAACTAGACAAGCTGAATTTGTCAAGTTTTATAATTCTAACAGAAATCAGATTAACGAAAATGGTTTTAAATTTAATATTACTAATCACTTAAATACTTCTGAAGTTTTATTTACGCCTACTTTTGGTTATTTTATAATCAAAAATTTAGCTATTGGCGTTAAATTTCCGTTGCAATTTATTACAATAGAAACTAAAGAAACAGACGATTTTGATGAAGAATTGATGAAACAAAAACATACTGATTTTTCATATTTTATTTATGAAAAATCTAATTTCTTTGAGAATAGTCAAAGGTTTAATTTAGCTTCAAGCATTTGGGTTCGTTATTATGTACCTTTACAAAAGATAAAATCTGCTCTTTCTTTTGAGTTTCAAATTGATAATTCACAAAATGATGTCAGTAATTTAATTAATCGGATGGGATTAGGTTTTACTTATTCTTACTTTTTATCATCAAAAACTTCTATTGATGCCAAAATTCATCATTTTAATTATTTTAAAAATGAATTCTATCACTACAGAAATAATAACTTTCAATTTTCTTTGGGAATGTCTTATTTTTTTAATTTTAAAAAGCGTGATAAATTTTGATGGGTTTTTTAATTTTTCAAACTATTTTTAGGTTGTTCAATTTACAAATATCCTTCTAAAAGTACTTCAATTTCTTTGTCTGAAATAGAGTCTTTTTCGCCTTTGTTGTAAATAGAAAGGAAGAAAACTGTTTCATCAATAATTTTCACGAAAGAGATAACTCTTGCTCCACCTGATTTACCTTTATTTTTGGAAGCAATGGCAAGGCGTATTTTATAAATATCATTACCTAAAGGCATTCCTAAAGTTGGGTTTTCGGCAAGTTCTTTTCCTAGCTCTGCAATTTCTGTTTTTAGCGATGGGTATTTTCGAGCGAGCTTTTTGGCTTCTTTTTTAAAATTGTCGGTAAGTTCAATTTTATAACTCATTCAAAAAATCATTTAAAGAAGTTGTTTTTAATTTACCCTTTTTAATTAATTGCATTTCCTCAAACCCACTTTTTATATTGCTTATAATCTCATCTTTTGTAGTCTCATCGTCAGTTTCTATTTTTTTAACGTAATGCAGGTTTTTAGCCAGTTCAACAAAGTGGCTGTATTCCTTATCTGTGGTATAAACGGTTACATGTCTCATACTATTTTAATATTTAATTCTTAGAAATTCAACTTTTATAATTTATTAATTATTTACAAAAACCTAGATTCTTTTTTATTTGCCTCAACCCATTCATTTATTCTGTCAGGATGCAAATTAACTACTTCTCCTACAATAATAATGGCTGGATTATCAATGTTTTCCTTGCGAGCCATAGAACTAATATCAGTAACATTTCCTAAAATATAGCGTTCATTTTTCGTTGTTCCATGATGTATAATTGCTACTGGCGTTTGAGATTTTCCGTGCGAAGCAAATATTTCCATAATTTCTTCTATCTTACTCATTGCCATCAAAATAACTACAGTTGCCGATGATTGAGCTGCCAAAGCAATATCGCTCGAAATAGTATTATCTTTGGTTGTGCCTGTGGTTACCCAAAAACTTTCGCTCACGCCACGGGTTGTCAATGGAATATGTTGCATTTCGGCAACGGCAATCGCACTTGAAATGCCTGGAACTACTTCAACGGGAATATTAAAAGCTCGAGCAAATTCCATTTCTTCAAATCCTCTGCCAAAAATAAAAGGATCACCACCCTTCAAACGTACGCAATAACCATATTTCAACGCATTTTCTATGATTAATTGATTAATTTCGGCTTGCGAAAACGCGCAACTTCCTCTGCGTTTGCCCACATATATTGTAGGAATATCTTTTTTTGCATAATCCAACAAATCTTCGTTGGCAAGTGCATCATATAATATAACGTCTGCTGCTTGAATTGCCTTAATTCCTTTTAAAGTAATTAAATCGGCATCGCCTGGTCCGGCTCCTACTAATGTTAATTTTGGCGTATTTTTACTCATATTTTTTTTACAATTTAAAATTAATAAAATGAATTTACAATTTCAATTTTTTTTTAATGATAAGGCTTTAAATTTGGCTTATTTTATAAATAAATATAATTTTTTTAATATTTCATTCTAAATTTCAAAGTTGTGAGTAAAAATACTTATTTTTATTTTGATGCTTAAATTTAATATCATAACTTTGAAAAGTTAATTAAAAATTAAATTATACATTGAAATTTAAACCTGTTTTTTAAAATAATACAGGTTTTATTCTAATCTTATAAAATATTATGAGCACAAATACTAAAATCAAGATTGTAGTTGTTGGTAATGGAATGGTTGGATACAAATTTTGCGAAAAATTAGTATCAAAACCCGGAAGAGAAAAATTTGAAATTACAGTTTTTGGCGAAGAACCACGTGTGGCTTACGATAGGGTTCATTTAAGCGAATATTTTGGCGAAAAAACGATTGAGGAGCTTACCATGGCACCCATGAGTTGGTATATTGACAATCAAATTAAAATTCATACAGGCGATCCGGTTCAAAATATTGATAGAATTCACAAAACGGTTCATTCTTTTTATGGCTTAAATATAAAGTATGATTATTTGGTTTTAGCAACAGGTTCTGCTGCTTTTGTTCCTAATATAGATGGCGTAGAAAAAGACGGTGTTTTTGTATATAGAACTATCGAAGACTTAGATATGATGATGGATTGGGCAAAAAAATCTAAGAAAGGAGCTGTAATTGGTGGAGGACTTTTAGGATTGGAAGCCGCAAAAGCCATGCTTGATTTAGGAATTAAAGATACGAATGTAATCGAATTTGCTTCAAAATTAATGCCTCGTCAGATAGATGAAATGGGTTCTAATTTATTGAAAGCAAAACTTGAAACTTTAGGATTAAAAATATTAACGAATACCAATACTCAAAAAATTGTTGGCGAAGATGCTATTCAAGCCATGAATTTTGCAGATGGTACTTCTATTGATGTTGATATGTTAGTAATATCTGCGGGAATTAAACCACGAGATGAGCTGGCGAAATTGGCGGAATTAGAAGTGGGAACAAGAGGCGGAATCCAAGTGAACGACAAGTTACAAACCTCAGATCCAAGCATTTATGCTATTGGTGAATGTGCTTTGCATGGCGGTATGATTTACGGTTTAGTTGCGCCTGGCTACGAAATGGCGGATGTAGTTGCTACCAACCTTACTGGCGGAAACAAAGAATTTAAAGCCTACGATATGAGTACAAAACTCAAATTAATAGGCGTTGATGTAGCTAGTTTTGGAGATCCATTTATTGCTGAACCCAAATGCAAAACCATTTCTTATACCGACAACGCAAAAGGTATTTATAAAAGAGTAAATGTTTCTTTGGATGGAAAATATTTGTTAGGTGGAATTTTGGTTGGCGAAGCCGAACAATACAATATGTTGTTGCAAACGACCAAAAATAAAACTATTATTCCACCCGATCCTGAAGATTTAATTTTGGGAAGCCGAGGTGGAAGTGACGCTCACGGTGGAGCTGGCGTAATGGCTTTGCCCGATGATGCCCTCATTTGCTCGTGCGAATCAGTAACAAAAGGCATGATTTGTGAGGCAGTATCGAGCGGAACTGCCACCACTTTTGATGCCATGAAAAAGTGCAATAAAGCTGGAACAGGATGCGGTGGTTGTGCTCCAATGGTCAAAGATATTATCAACGAAACCTTAAAAGCAAGTGGAGCTTATGTTAAAAATTCACTTTGCGAACATTTTGATTATTCTCGCCAAGAATTATATGATTTAATAAAAGTAAATGGCGTAAAATCTTACAACGAAGCCTTAAATAAATTTGGAAAAGGACATGGTTGTGAAATTTGTAAACCTGCAGTAGCTTCTATTTTGGCAAGTTTATGGAATGAAATGATTTTAAAACAATCTACCATTCAAGATAGTAACGATCGCTTTTTGGCAAACATTCAGCGTGGAGGCACTTATTCTGTTGTTCCAAGAGTTCCAGGTGGAGAAATAACGCCCGAAAAACTTATTGTTATCGGACAAGTTGCGATTAAATATAAATTATATACAAAAATTACTGGCGGTCAACGCATCGATTTGTTTGGTGCTCACGTAGGCGATTTGCCAGCCATTTGGGAAGAACTCATTGCCGCAGGCTTTGAGTCAGGACATGCCTATGGCAAATCTTTAAGAACCGTAAAAAGTTGTGTAGGAACTACTTGGTGCCGTTTTGGTTTGCAAGATGCCGTAAGTTTTGCTATAAAAATAGAAGAAAGATACCGTGGATTAAGAGCTCCACATAAACTAAAATCTGCTGTTTCGGGTTGCATCAGAGAATGTGCGGAAGCTCAATCGAAAGATTTTGGAATTATTGCCACCGAAAAGGGATATAACTTGTTTTTGTGTGGAAATGGAGGTTCAAAACCACAACATGCGGTGCTTTTTGCTACTGATTTGGATGAAGATACTTTACTGAAATATGTGGATCGTTTTTTGATGTTTTATATCAAAACTGCAGAACCATTGACCAGAACTGCCACTTGGTTTAATAAATTAGAGGGCGGTTTGGCATACTTGAAATCTGTTATTATTGAAGATTCTTTAGGAATTTGTGAACAATTAGAGAAAGAAATGGATTTTATGGTTGAAACTTACAAATGTGAGTGGAAAGAAGCCGTAGAAAATCCAGAAATACGAAAACGATTTACACATTTTGTAAATTCACCTGAAAAAGATAATACCATTGAATTTACGCCTTTGCGAGATCAAATCCAAGCAAAAGATTGGGATTTAGTAAAAAAATAAACACTTAAATATCAAAATAATATAAAATGACAGAAATTCTTAATTCAGATAATTTAATTGTTGATAAAATTCAATCCTTAATTAATCAAAATAATATTGTTATTAATTTAACGGGAAGACAACGTATGCTTTCTCAAAAGATTGGATTTTTGTGTGAAATGGTAGCTCATAATAATTTTGATAAAACAGTTGAGTTGCAAGATACTGTTGATTTGTTTGAAGCGTCTTTACAAGTAATTTTAAATGGAGGAGTACCCCCACAATTAGACACAACGATTGTTATTGCACCAATTTCTGAAAAATTATTGTTTGAAGTGAGTGCGATAAAAGTAAATTGGCTAATTTATAAAAAAAGTGCTCAAAATATAGTCAATTATTCAAAACAAAATACGGCTTATAGTGGAAATCAAGCTGAAATTGATATGCAAATTCAACTAAAGCTAATTGAAAATAATGGAGAGTTTTTATTGAAATCATGTAACAAATTGGTTTTAAGTTGCTCTGAATATTATAAAAATGAAATTTTAGGATTATTTAATCAACAGTAATAAATATATATAATTTATTAAAATAAAAATATAAAGAAATGAATAAAAATGTAACTTGGACTAAAGCATGCAAAACTTCCGATATTCCAGAAGATGGCGGTGGATGTGCGTTAATTAATGGAGAACAAATTGCTATTTTTAATTTTACTCGTACAGGCGAGTGGTTTGCAACCCAAAATCTTTGTCCACATAAGCAACAAATGGCAATTTCTAGAGGCATGATTGGTAGCTTTGGCGAAGAACCAAAAGTGGCTTGTCCGTTTCATAAAAAAACATTTTCGTTGCAATCAGGCGAATGTTTGAGCGGAGATGATTATAAATTAGCTACCTATCCTGTTAAAATTGAAAATGGAGAGGTTTTTGTTGGAGTTTAAATTAGTAATAATATTTATAAATATTAAACTATTGCTTTTATAAATATTGCCTATAATTATTTATTTCTTGATTATTTAATATTTTTTCACAAATTTACATGAATATTGATTGTTTTTTCAAAACCTCAACATTCATGTTCGTTTATTTATATTGAGTCCATTAAATATTTACAATTAAATTTTTAGAAAACCCCTTTCTATTTCCCCAATGGGGAAAAGTTAAAAAGGAATTTGTAATTATTTATTGGAATTTATATATGATAGCTTTTTTAGTATAATTTCTTACAAAAAATCAATTTGTATTGAAAAATGTGTGATTTTTTTTAAATCCCCACCCAAACCAATTTTTGCTACGAAACATCAGAATCCAAGTGGGAGGGATTCATCGGAATAGAGGTTTTTAGGAGTTTCCTTATATTAAATCGTATAAAGCTCAAAGGCAAGCTTTTGAGACTCCTCCTGCTCGTCTTTTAGCAGTGCCAAAAGCATCGGATAAAAGGTGCCGCTCCTACTTCTGGGAAGATAGTGTACAAAAAAGTGTGTAATCCCAAAGAAATGTTATATTTAAAATTCAACCTTTAAATAAAAAAACAATGGAATTTACACACGAACAAATAA
>REAG01000060.1 GCA_004294265.1 Cytophagales bacterium
CTATTTAGAGCTAATTTAAGAGGTGTAGTAGATACCGAGTTTTTCTTGTTTAGGTTACATAAGTTATTTGCATAATCCCCAATAAATACGAGTAAGCCGATTAATGTAACCATAGCCAATGGATTTGCCTTTTTAGATGACCTCTCTTGGGATGCTTTTAATGAAGGTACGCAGCTGATAAAGTATGTACAACAATACAAAACACGGTTTGGATATTACCCCAAAGAAATATTGGCAGACCAAATATATTGCAACCGAGAAAATAGAAAACAACTTAAATTACTCAATATAAAGCTATTAGCCAAACCACTTGGCAGACCAAGCATAGGGGCAGTAAAAGAATATGTAAGTCCCGGAGAGCGAAACCCAATAGAGGGTAAATTTGGACAAGGCAAAAGTGCTTACGGTTTAGGCAAAATAAAAGCTCGTCTCAAAGACACCTCTCAATCTTGGATAGCATCCATCATCTTAGTTTTAAACCTCGTCAAATTGGCGGGGCTAAACTTATATTGCCTATTATTTTTAATAGAAAAATTTATAATATTTATCTTACTAAAACCTAAATTAGTTTTAATTAAAATTAATAGAATTTGAGTTTATCAGCTGACCCTAATTAGGATGGTAACCATGGAAAAGCTACGTCAAAAAATGAGATATAGTATTTAAAGTGCTGACAGTCATACTTTTATGAAAATATAAAATGCAGACTTGAAATTGAAAATTTAATAACGAAATTGACTGAAATTAATAAAAGGGTTTTTAGAGGTTATCTAATATGATTTTATCTATTTCATAATTCTTTATAAAATATTTCTTCTTTAACAGAAGTAAAAGGAATTTTTTGGACTTTTTTATTATCAAATCGCTTGATAATAAGTTGAATATCTCTGTTGTGATTATATTTTTTTATACAATCTTTCATTTCTTCTATCCCTAATTGAAATTCTGAATCTACATAACCAAAACCTTTGTAAATGCCATTTTCAATACAAACAATAGATTTTTCATACACATTTCTTCCTTTATCTATCAAAAAGAAACTTTTATTTTGAAAACTATATCTTAGTAGTACTTTCTGAACTCTTAAATTGTAGCTTTCAGCTGGCTCAATTCCGCAACAAGCACCTTTACATTTTTCAATTTGATGGTTAAAACAAGCCCCACCCGTTTTGTGTAAATCACATTTAGAAAGACAAAGTTGATTTTTATCAATTAAATTATGTAAAAAATCTTTCACTTCAGCCAAACTATCAGCCATAAATATAGATTCAGTATCTTCTCTTATTTTATCTATTTTTATTACTAAATAACCATCCTTATCTGTTTCTGAGTACAAACAATAAAAAGGAATTTGTTTCGTTTTTTTTTGTGCAAGGTTGTATTTAGGCTTTAATTTTTTGATCTCAGCCGATTCTAAAAGCAAAGCAATAAGTTCGTTTCCAGTATTTTCGTAGGTAATATCTGAAATTTCGTTTTTGAGAGCTAATGAACGTCTATTACCTTTGGCTGAAACTGCAAAATGTTGTAAGATTCTTTTTTTTATATTTATACTTTTTCCTATATATAAAACTTCACCTTTTGTGTTGTGGAAATAATAAACGCCTGTAATATTATCTTCAATTTTATTAAAAATACTCTCGTCTAATTCTATTGGAATTATATTTTTTTTAATTTCAGATTTGATATTTTCAGAACTTAATAAATCAGGATTTGCAAGTAATATTTTCTCAAAAACTTGTATTGTTGCTTCTGCATCTCCCATTGCCCTATGCTGGGCTTTATTTTGAATTTCAAAATGTTTACATAAATTTCCTAAACTATAAGATGCTAATCCTGGAAAAGTTTTTCGGCTTAATTTAACCGTGCAAAGTGTTTTTCTATTATAATCGTAACCCAAATTTTTAAAAGCTGCTTTAACAAAACTATAATCAAAATTAACATTGTGAGCTACAAAAACACAATCTTTTGTAATTTCTACAATTTGTTTGGCAACTTCATGGAATTTTGGAGCGTCATGAACCATATCGTTACTAATTCCAGTTAAATTAGTAATAAAATAAGGAATATGACACTGAGGATTTAATAAAGTTGTAAACTTATCAATTACTTTTTCTCCATCATGAATTATTATAGCAATTTCTGTAATATTACTTTTAATCGGTTTTCCACCTGTGGTTTCAATATCTATTATGGCGTACAAATTCTAATTTATTTAATTTATAATGTAATTAGTTTTTAGTGCTTTTGTTTTTAAAAATGGAAGTTAATTATAATTTGTTGTAGAATTTTAAAAAATACAGAATAAAATTAGTTGTTTATGAAAACAACTAATTTTATTAAATTCATACTATTTTATTACTTATTTTTTAAAAATTTATCTTCATACATTTTGATAGAATCATTGATTATTTGCATAGCATGAGCTTTATTCAAAAATTTATCAACCACAACGTGTTTATGTTCCGCTTTTTTATAATCTTCAAAAAAACGTCTCATTTCAATAATTGTATGTGGAGGTAATTGGTCAATATCATTGATATAATTTACTGACATATCATTTTTGGCAACTGCAATAATTTTATCATCTTGCTCATCTCCATCTATCATTTGCATTACGCCAATCACTTTTGCTTCTATCAAACACATAGGGACAACATCTTCCGAACATATTACTAAAATATCTAAAGGATCGTTATCATCACAGTAAGTTTTTGGAATAAAACCATAATTTGCTGGATAATGTACAGAAGAAAATAAAATCCTATCTAATTTTAATAATCCGCTATCTTTATCTAGTTCATATTTACATTTTGAACCTTTTGGAATTTCTATTATTGCCTGTACGAACTCTGGAGCTTTATCGCCATATTCGACATCGTGCCATGGATTAAACATTTTTTTTTGATTTAAACTTATAAATTTATGCAATATAAATACAAACAATAATTTAATCACTATTTCAATAATTATTTATTATTTTTACCAACTTAAATTCCAATTCAATCATTTTAATACATAAAATTTTTTGGATTTCTAATTTTTTAATTCTATATTATTTATTCTTAAAAATCAATAATTGAATCGTTTTAAAAATATTTATATTATATTTTTCTTACTATTATTTGATAGCTCTTTTGCAACTTCAAAATCAATTTTATCATTTGATAAATTTTTTTTTAAAGCACAGGATTTTCTCGAAAATGCTAATTATCATTCTTTTGATTCCATTAATGCTATTTCAGGTTTTGATAAATGTAATAATTTAGGTTTTTTACTTTTAGAAAGTTATAAAGAATTTTCTGAAGTATATCTTTCTCAAAGTTCGGAATCTTTTAATAATTATTACAAAAACTCCAAAAAAAGAATTGAAATTTTAGAATCTATTTCTACTGTTGAATCAAATTATATTTTAGCAGAAATTTGTTTTCATTATGCGCTTTTAAAATTATATCAAGGCGATAAAATTGATGCAGTTTCTAAAATTTTAAAAAGCTATAAAATTGTAGAAAACATAGAAATTACTAATCCTGAATTCATATATCACAAAAAATTATTTGGTATTTATCACATTACTTTAAGTTATTTGCCCAGTTATATGCTTAAAATCATAAAAATTATAGGTTTAAAAGGCGATTTGACAAAAGGATTAAAAGCAATAGAAATTTGTAATAATGAAAAATATTACTTTTATAACGAAATAAAAATTTTAAAAATTTCGCTTGATATTTTTTCTAAATCTTCAACTAAAAATCTTTCTCAAATTATAATTCCTATTTTACCAAACAAAATGTGGTACAATTTTGTAAATATGTTAATCTATAAAAAGGTAAATAAAAATGAAATAGCATTAGATTTTTTTTTAAAAGAATCTAAATTTAATACTAAAGTTCCAATTTTTGCCTATCAAAAAGCCTGTTTATTACTTCAAAAACTTCAGACCAAAGAGGCAGAATTGCTTTTTGATTTTTTTATTAAAAATACAAAAGGT
>REAG01000061.1 GCA_004294265.1 Cytophagales bacterium
CTCAAAATATAGAAGAATATAATGCAGAGAAAAAAGATACTGATACCTTAATTATACTCATGATGTTGAGGCAACTCAAGCAACATTAGGGTATTGATAATAAAAAAACTAAAATTATTACTCAAATTCTAGATGCAGACAATCAAAATCTTATCGCTCAAACCGATATAGACGATTTTATAAGTAGCAACAGACTTATTGACAAAATTATAGCTCAAATAAGTGAACAGCCCGATATAAAAGAAGTTTACGATGATTTGTTTGAATATGAAGGTAGTGAAATTTACATTAAACCACTGAAATATTACGTAAATCAAGAAAATATAAGTTATTATTCTTTTGTAGATCTTTCTGATTTAGCGTTCAAAAGAAACGAAATCTGCATAGGAATTTGCTTAAAAGAACATTCTAAAGATTTTTCTAAAAACTTTGGAGTGATTCTAAACCCAAGCAAAAACTCCAAATACGAACTTTCGCCTGATGATTATTTGGTTGTTTTGGCGGAAGGTGAAAATTAATTTTTTGATGATTTTTCAGAGTTTAAATGTTATCTAATATTAAGTTTAATAAATAATTACAAATTTCTAAGAAATCTTTCCCACATTGTGAAAATAAGAAAGAGGTTTTCTAAAATTTAATTATAAATGATTATTATACTCAATATAATTTTGAATTTAGTAAAATATAATTATATTTTATCATCCGTAGAGCCATAATAAATAAACTCTACGAATGAAGAAGAATTTTATTTGTAGTTTAAAATACGTGGAATACTATTTTCATCTCCGTAATATAATTCTACATAATTTAATTCTAACATAGAGTCGGACATCAAATATTTATCTAACAATTTGATAGTTTTTTCTCTTATTTTATCACCATCATCTGAAAGGTCGTAACCTTCTTTGCTACCATCTGGAGAAATAAAAAAGCTATAATAATTATTTATTAAACCTGGAATGATTGGACTCACCAATTCAAAACCATTTTTAGCTTCCATATTCTTTTTAAATAAAATTGATATTTCATTTTTAATTTTTTCTGCCGTTTTAAAATCTTTAACGGTTATGATTATTGTATGATGTTTAATGTTTTTCATATTTTAAATTTAGTTAACAAAAGGCTTGATTTGTAAATATAAATTATTTTTTAAATATATGTTTAAAATTTAACTACTTTTTAAAATAAATAGATAAAATTTTAAATTTATGGCTAAATTCTATGCCTTTTTTTAAAAAAAAATATATTTATTTTAATTTATAGTTTTTTTGTTGTTTTTTTTATATTTTTATATTTAAAATCATGTAAATATTTAATTTACAGATTCATGTAAAAACGATTTATTTATTTAAACTTAAAATCATGAAATTTAAAAGAATTCAAGCTGTAATTAGAGTCTCTAAATTTGAGGATGTAAGAAAAAGTCTTCATAGTATAGGAATCGAATATTTTACTTATCATGAGGTGAAAGGCGTATCTTTTCAAAATGAGAAAAAAGGCACTTACCGTGGTATTGCTTTAAATGATGCTGCAGCTGTTATTAGTAAATATTTATTGGAAATTATTGTTCCTGAAATTGATAGTGCAGATGTTGTCCATTGTATCAAAAATTCTAGCCAAACCTCTGAAGCTGGTGATGGAAAAATATATGTTTCAGATATTGAATCTTCTATAAGAATATAAGATTTGATATTAAGTTTAAGTCCTAAATTACTCATTACCTTATTAACTAGTCGAATATTTTCAAGGCTTGTTTTTTGTATATAAAGTCTAATAATTAATTACAAAACACCCTTCATATTACCCCATTTGGGAAATATGAAAGGGGTTTTGTAAATATTTAGTGAACTCAATATAATTTAGTGAACTCAATATAATTAGCATTAATGGCAAAAAATCTTTAACATTGTTTAGGTGCTTTAAATTTGAATACATGTTATTGAACTAATGATTTATTGTTAAAATGTATTAGCTATATGAAATAAGTTCATAAAGTGGTGCTTTGGTAAATAAGATAATAAAACGGGTTTAGTCTTAATTACTACCACTATAATTAAAGAATAGTGTTTTTAAAAAATCGATTCTATTAATTTAGGTTTGTAAATACGGACATTTGAACCGTTTAAGAATTGAAATGATTATTTCTCTAAAATATAATTACTTGTTTCTCCAATAATTTCCATTTGTTTTATATAGTTAAATCTCTTAATTGAATTTTTCATAATTTATCAAAATTATATTCTACCATATATGTTTCAACTTATTTCTCTTATTGCATCAAATAGGATAATTAATATTCTAAAATTCAAGACCATTTAATTACAAAAATTTCAATAATTTTAAAAAATACTTTTTTAAATACCATATTTTTCTAATCTTCTATATAGTGCTGCTCTTGTAAGCCCTAGTTCTTTTGCCGCTTTAGAAATATTTCCTGCGTGGCTATCAATTACTTTTTCAATCATTGATTTTTCCATTAGCTCTAAATTAAAAGATTTGTTTAAAATTGAGGTATTTTGTTCTGGTTTTTGTTCCAAGAAAAAGAAATCATCCTTATTTAATTCTTCTTTATCGCTCATAATTACGGTTCGTTCTATCGCATGTTCCATTTCTCGAATATTACCAAACCAAACGTAGTTTTGAAGCATTTCAAGTGCTTCTTTGCTAATTTTTACGTTTGGTTTTCTATATTTTCTGGAATAACTTGCTATAAAATAAGTAACTAACAATGGAATATCTTCTTTTCTGTCACGCAAAGGAGGTAATATAATTTCTACTGTATTGATTCTATATAGCAAATCTTGCCTAAATTTGACACTATCGTTAAGCTCAATTGTTGTAATATTGGTGGCACAAATCAAACGAATATCAATGGGAATGCTGGTATTGGTTCCTAATCGTATAATTTCTTTTTTTTGGATTGCGGTCAAAAGTTTTGCTTGCATGGACATTGATAAATTGCCTATTTCATCCAAAAAAAGTGTGCCCTGATTTGCTATTTCAAATCTACCAATGCGGTCTTCTTTTGCATCTGTAAAAGCACCTTTTTTATGTCCAAACAGTTCGCTTTCAAACAATGTTTCCGACAATGCACCCATATCTACATGAATAAATGGTTTATTGGCTCGTTCTGATTGATGATGCAATGCTTTTGCTATTAGCTCTTTTCCAGTTCCATTTTCGCCCAATACTAATATATTTGCATCCGTTTTGGCAACTTTTTTGATAGTTGCAAAAACTTGTTTCATCGCTTTGCTTGAACCTATCATTTCTGGAAATGGCTCATTTAATTGGTTTGAAAGCGATTTATTTATTTGAACCAATTCATCTACTTCACGATAGGAACGACTCAATTTGAAAGCGGAGGAAATAGTAGCTATTAATTTTTCGTTGTGCCAAGGTTTTAGCACAAAATCTGTGGCGCCAAGTTTGAGTGCTTGCACAGCCATTTCAACGTCTCCAAACGCAGTAATCATAATTACTACTGCTTTGGGATTTATTTTTAAAATTTCTTTCAGCCAATAAAACCCTTCTTTTCCGCTGGTTATGTCGTTGCTAAAATTCATATCTAACAAAACAATATCAAATAAATGATTAGTAACTAAAAATGGTATTTTATTGGGATTAGACTCAATAATGATACTTTCAGCATATTTTTTCAGCAACATTTTTGCTGCAAACAACACGCCTTCATCATCATCAATAATTAAGATTTTACCTAAAGTTGAAATTTGCATTAAAGGTTAAAATAAGGTTGCAATATGTTCATTTTCGGACAATATTTAAGTTTTGTAAAGAAAAATATATGAGCAGATTATTTGAAATTTCAAAAATTGAGAGATAAGTAATTTGATTTTGAAAATATTTATAAAATTTGTTTTGATATTAAAAACTACTGACGTCCGACAGCTTTGCAAATATAACACAAAAAGCGTTTCTATTAACTAGAAACGCATTTTTTTTAGCACTTCAAAAAACTACCCCC
>REAG01000124.1 GCA_004294265.1 Cytophagales bacterium
CCGAATCTTTTAACTCTAAAATTAAACTATTTAGAGCTAATTTAAGAGGTGTAGTAGATACCGAGTTTTTCTTGTTTAGGTTACATAAGTTATTTGCATTTTCCCCAATAAATACGAGTGAGCCCTAAATATTCTTTTGGAACATGGATTCTTAAAATCTCCTTTAATAACTTTTCTGGGTTAGATGATGCTTTTTTAAAATTATTAATTTAATTTTTAGCAAACTTAATACCTAGCACCTCAAATTTAGTTTTAACTGGGATTTTAAAAAACTTAATCGTAAATATTATCTAGATTAAATATAAGTTTGTCATTTATTTTGGTTTGATGCTCAATTTTTGTGTGAGAAGTAAAGAGCTGTTGGGGTTGCGGGCTTTTTAAAGTCTCTTAAAACGGTATTTGCATAAGGTACTTTTAAGCTTTTAATAGTAAGAATTGTAGATTTTAAATATTTATTCATGTCCTATGCACAATCACAGTCTACAAAAAAGTAAGAAACATACTTTTAATGTTATCATTTAAAGGATTAGTGAATCGTTTTGAATTATTAGGAAGTTCATTTTCGATGATTTAGCAAGTTCTGATCTATAAAAATCGTTAGAAATAAAATTTAAACCTGCCAATGGAGTGATGTTATCAGAATTATTTTGTACTTTCATAGCACTAAGTTTTGCACCCATTTGGGTGATGGTTATACAGCTTAAATTTAAGGATAATTGCCTGAATAAAAAGTTTATTTAGGTTTTATTTTTAAGGCTTGCGGATTTTGGGGATTTAATAAAAGGTCTTTTTTTGGAATAATAATTAAAATTAAGTCAAATTAATTTTTTAATAATTATTATTTATTACCAATATTGAACGAAACCGAATACTAATATACAATTTAATTTTTTTATTTTTGTTTTACATTTTGTAACAACAATCAAATTGTATTTATTTGGCATAAATAAAACCAACAAAACTAAAATGTCGAAGTATAAATTCACGAAAGATTACGAATTTAAAGCCTCTGCAAAAAATCTTTATCATTATATAAGTACTGTAAACGGGCTTAGTGATTGGTTTGTAGATAAAGTTTGGGTGGACGAAGCCCATGTTTTTCATTTTGAATGGCAGGGTGAACCGTTAAAAGCGATTTTGAAAATGCACCGTCTAAATGCTTTTGTAAAGTTTGAATTTTTTCCTAAAACGGATGATTTAGAAACTACAAACCCGAATTATGTTGATTTTCATCTCGAACCAGACGAACTAACGGGCGTTACTTACTTTAAGATAACGGATTTTTCAGAAATGAACGATTTAGAAGAACTCAACGAAATGTGGGATAATTTTATGAATACTCTTAAAGAAAAAGTTGGCGGTTGATGATTAAAAAAATTGATAAATTAGTAATAAAATCCTTTTTAGGTCCTTTTATACTTTCTTTTTTAGTAGTTGTTTTTATATTTTTAATACAATATTTAGTAAAATATTTTCCCGAACTTGTGGGCAAAGGATTGGGTTGGGAGGTTTTTGGGCAATTAATACTTTTCTTTTCTATTTCGGTTGCTCCAAACGCTTTGCCTCTAGGTATTTTGATTGGGTGTTTGATGAGCTATGGAAGTTTGGGTGAGCATTTTGAAATCTCTGCCATCAAAAGTGCAGGTATTTCGTTAATAAGAATTCTTGTTCCTGTTTTTTTTATCGCCCTTATTTTATGTGTTTGTTCTTTTTTTTTAAACAACAATATTGTGCCTTATGCTAATTTAAAAGCATTTAGTTTATTATATGATGCCCGACAAAAAAAACCTACGCTAGATTTCAAAGAAGGGGCTTTCTATAACGGAATTCCTGGTTATAGCATCAAAATAACCGAAAAAACGGATGAAGGAAGAGCCATGCGTGGCGTAATAATTTATAATCATACGCAAGGAAGAGGTAACATAGAAGTAGTTATTGCCGATTCTGCTCAAATGTACACGATTATGGATGATAGATATTTGGTTATGAAACTTTTTAAAGGCACTTCATGCTCCGAAATGGTCGAAAACCAATCGAGTAATAAACAGCAATTTATAAGAAATAAATATAGCACAAGTCAATTAGTTTTTAATTTAGAATCATTTGGATTGCAACGCACACAGGAAGATTTATTTAAACAAAATAAAATTATGCGAAATGTTACTGAACTATCGCTTGATGCCGATTCTATGACCAAACAAATAGATTCGGTTGCCAAACAGGCTTTTGCTGGCGTAAAACCATTTTATGCGTTTAGTTTAAAAATCGATTCTACCGTTTTAAACAAAAAATATAACACTCGAACACCCAAATATTTGACAGATACTTTGATGCAAGCCACTATTTTACAACAAGCCACTAATAGTGCAAGAGGAATTAAATCATATATATCATCGCAAAAAGATAGGCAATGGTTTTATAAAATGGATAGAAGTGCAAGTATAATAGAAAGATTACGCAAATTTACGATGATGTTTGCATGTTTAGTCATGTTTTTGATAGGAGCACCTTTAGGTGCAATCATAAAAAAGGGCGGATTAGGAGTTCCTGTTTTGATAGGAATTTCTTTTTTTATTACTTATTATGTGTTATTAATCGTGTTTGAAAAATGGGCTCGACAAGGCATTGTGAACGTAACTTTAGGTATGTGGATGGCTAATTTGGTCTATTTACCTATTGGATTATTCTTTTTAAGACAAGCAAAAAATGATTCAAGATTGCTCGAAACGGATTATTTTGCAGTTTTAATAGATAAATTAAAAACAAAATTTACAAAAAAAAAATAGTATGTAATTAATTTTTGTCTATATTTGCAAATTCAAAAGAAAAAATCATAAAAAGATGTATTTAAGCGCTGAAAAAAAACAAGAAATATTTAAGTCTAATAGCATTTCAAAAAGTTCGCACGATACTGGTTCTGCAGAATCTCAAATTGGATTGTTCACAGAAAGAATTCAACATTTAACAGTTCATTTGCAAGCCAATAAAAAAGATTTTTCTACCAAAATGGGTCTATTAAGACTTGTAGGTAAAAGACGCAGAATGTTAGATTATCTTCAAGATACTGAAATTGGTCGATATAGAGCTATCATCGCCAAATTAGGAATTAGAAAATAATTTCAATCCAAATTCTCCATACTATTTTAAAATATTGTGGAGAATTTTTATTTTTATACACACTCATTTATTAATAGTTTGTTTAATTACACTCTATTCAATTCCATTTATATATATGCTACCAATAGTTCACACAAAAAAAATAACGCTTGCTGACGGAAGAGAAATCAGTATAGAAACAGGTAAATTAGCAAAACAAGCCGATGGTTCAATTGTACTACGCATGGGAAATACCATGTTGTTAGCCACAGTTTGCTCTGCAGCCGATGCTAAAGATGGTGTTGATTTTATGCCGCTAACCGTTGATTATCAAGAAAAATTTGCCTCTTTAGGTAAAATTCCTGGCGGATTTTTGAGAAGAGAAGGTAGATTATCTGATTATGAAGTATTAGTTAGTAGATTGATAGACAGAGCTTTACGTCCGCTTTTTCCTGATGATTATCATGCTGATACGCAAGTAATGGTAACTTTAATTTCGGGCGATAAAGAAACGCAACCCGATGCTCTTGCTGCTTTTGCAGCTAGTGCCGCCCTTGCAGTTTCGGATATTCCTTTCAACGGGCCCATTTCAGAAGTGAGAGTAGCTAAAGTAGATGGTGTTTTAAAATTATTTCCTACAACTTCAGAAATTGCTCGTGCAACGATTGATTTAATGGTTGCTGGTTCTGCCAAAGATATCGTGATGGTGGAGGGCGAATCAGACGAAATGTCGGAAGAAGAAATGATTACTTGCTTAGAATTGGCTCATGAAGCTATCAAAATGCAATGTCAAGCACAAGTTGAGTTAGCTCAATTGGTGGGTTCAACTGTAAAAAGAGTGTATTCGCATGAAAAACATGATTTGGAATTGAAAAAGAAATTAACAGATTTACTTTATCCAAAAGTGTTTGCTGTGGCTCAAAAAGGAAATCCAAACAAACATGAACGCTCGACAGACTTTAAAGCTGTTTTGAAAGAATATACAGATTCATTGCCAGCTGATCACACAGAAAGCAAAGAATTAACAAAAAAATACTACCACGATATAGAAAAAGATGCCTGCAGAAATTTAGTTTTAGACGAACGCAAGCGTTTGGATGGACGTAAATTAGATGAAATTCGTCCTATTTGGTCTGAAATTGATTATTTGCCTGCTGTTCATGGTTCTGCTGTGTTTACAAGAGGCGAAACTCAATCTTTAACTTCCGTAACTTTAGGTTCAAAGTTAGATGAGCAACAAATTGATTCTGCCATGTTTGCAGGATATAATAAATTTTTATTACATTACAACTTTCCTGGATTTTCAACTGGTGAAGTTAAACCAAACCGTGGTGTAGGAAGAAGAGAAGTAGGACACGGAAATTTGGCTTTGAGGGCTTTGAAAAAAGTTTTGCCTGCCGAAACTGAATTTCCTTATACTGTTCGAGTTGTTTCAGATATTTTAGAATCGAATGGTTCGTCTTCAATGGCGACAGTTTGTGCAGGTTCTTTGGCTTTGATGGATGCAGGAGTTCCGATTAAAAGTGGCGTTTCTGGGATTGCTATGGGCTTAATTACAGATTCAAAAACTGGTAAATATGCTGTTTTATCTGATATTCTAGGCGATGAAGATCACCTTGGCGATATGGATTTTAAAGTAACAGGTACTTCAAAAGGTATTACAGCTTGCCAAATGGATATTAAAATTGATGGCTTATCGTTTCAAGTGGTGCGTGAAGCTTTGGCTCAAGCAAAACAAGGACGTGAGCATATATTAAATGAAATGAACAAAACAATTAAGACTGCTAAACCAGAACTTAAATCGTTTGCTCCACGCATGGTAACGATGTTTATCGAAAAAGAATTTATTGGAGCAATTATTGGACCTGGCGGTAAAATAATCCAAGAGATGCAAAAATCTACTGGTGCAGTGATTAATATTGAAGAAATTGATGGTAAAGGAAAAGTAAGTGTTTCTGCCACAAACGGTGATTCTTTAGATGCAGCTTTGGTAAGAATTAAGCAAATAGTTACAATTCCTGAAGTTGGTGAAACTTATGATGGAATAGTGAAAGCGGTTCAAACTTATGGAGCTTTTGTAGAGTTTATGCCAGGAAAAGATGGTTTATTGCATATTTCTGAAATTAGATGGGAACGTGTTGAAAACATGGATGGAATATTAGAAGTGGGCGAAAAACTAAAAGTTAAATTGGTTGATATTGACCCAAAAACAGGAAAATACAGACTTTCGAGAAAAGTATTATTGCCAAAACCTGAAAATGGCGTTGCGGTTTAAAACCTTATTGATAAATTATAGTTATTGTATCACACATATTAATTGCCTAGTTCAAAATAGATGAGACAGCTAAAGATAAGTAAACAAATTACCAATCGAGAAAGCCAATCACTTGATAAATACCTTCAAGAGATTGGAAAAGTAGATTTATTAACTCCTGATGAGGAGGTAGATTTGGCTAAACGTATTAGAGAAGGTGATCAATATGCTCTTGAAAAATTAACGAAAGCAAATCTTAGATTTGTGGTTTCGGTTGCAAAACAATATCAAAATCAAGGACTTTCATTAGGTGATTTAATAAACGAAGGAAATTTAGGTTTGATAAAAGCTGCCCAAAGATTTGATGAAACACGTGGTTTTAAGTTTATTTCTTATGCTGTTTGGTGGATTCGTCAATCTATTTTGCAAGCTTTGGCAGAACAATCAAGAATTGTGCGTTTGCCATTGAACCGAGTAGGTTCATTAAATAAAATATCAAAAACATTTTCAGAATTAGAACAAAAATTTGAACGTGAGCCTTCCCCAGATGAGTTAGCGGAAGTTTTAGAAGTTTCTACTTCTGAAATCGTTGATACACTCAAAATTTCGGGTCGCCATGTTTCTATGGATGCCCCTTTTGTTCAGGGTGAAGAAAATAGTTTACTAGATGTATTGGCAGGCGATGATAGCGAAACGCCAGATGGTGGATTGATAACTGATTCGTTGAGAAAAGAAGTTGGTAGAGCTTTACACACACTTACGCCTCGTGAGGCAGATGTAGTAATGCTTTATTTCGGATTAAATGGTGAACACGCCATGACTTTGGAAGAAATTGGCGAAAAATTCAACCTTACTCGTGAGCGAGTAAGACAAATAAAAGAAAAAGCCATACGCAGACTTCGACACACTTCAAGAAGCAAAGCTTTAAAACCTTATTTAGGATAATAAAAATCCCGTTTTTAAAAAGACGGGATTTTTTTATGGATTAGATTGGTATATTTTTAGAAAATATGTAACTATTCAGCAGTTAAAAAAACAAGAAATACAGATTTATAAAACCTAAATGTGTGAAAATTAATATATATTGAGTCCATTAAATATTTACAACTAATTTTTTAGAAAACCCCTTTCTTATTTCCCCATTGGGGAAAAGTTAAAAAGGAATTTGTAATTATTTATTGGAATTTATATATTCTAAACGACATAAATGATTTCATCAAATCGTCCTCTCTTTTAGGAGAGGATTAAGGAGAAGCTAAAGTAATGCGAAGTTATTTATGTCATTCATTATAATATGAATTTTTTATCAAATTTGAATTAGATATGCTAATTCACAAAAGCAAGTCTATTAATCAAAATCAAGGTTTTT
This sequence comes from Cytophagales bacterium, assembly GCA_004294265.1. Lineage (GTDB taxonomy): Bacteria > Bacteroidota > Bacteroidia > Cytophagales > UBA9547 > REAG01. The sequence goes on from REAG01000124.1 coordinate 6,720, forward strand.
TAGATAAATAGCTTCAATGTGGATTAACATTTTGGATAACCATAAATGATTAAAATAATTATAAAATCAAAAATATTTTGCATAATATCATTTACTATTTTTTTAATTAAAATTAACCAAAAAATTTACATTTTCTAGTTGTGTCTAACATTTTTAAAATTACATTTGTAATCATTTACATTAAAATAAAATTAAAATGAAGTTTTTTATTGATACAGCTAACTTAGCAGAAATTAAGGAAGCTCAAGATTTAGGTGTTTTGGATGGAGTAACTACCAATCCATCTTTAATGGCAAAAGAGGGAATAAGTGGCAAAGATAATGTTTTTAAGCATTATAAAGCCATTTGTGATATAGTAACAGGCGATGTAAGTGCAGAAGTTATTGCAACTGATTTTGCTAATATGATAAAAGAGGGCGAAGAATTAGTAACAATAGACGAAAAAATAGTTGTTAAAATTCCTATGATAAAAGATGGCATAAAAGCCATTAAATATTTTAGCGATAAAGGAATAAGAACAAATTGTACGCTTGTTTTTTCGGCAGGTCAAGCACTTTTAGCTGCCAAAGCGGGTGCAACTTATGTATCTCCTTTTATTGGTAGATTAGATGATATTTCTTACGATGGCATGGATTTAATTGCTCAAATTGTGAATATTTATGGCAATTATGGCTACGAAACGCAAGTTTTGGCTGCATCCGTTCGTGGACCAATGCACATTATTAAATGTGCTGAATACGGAGCTGATGTAATGACTGGACCTTTAAGTGCCATGTTAGCTTTACTTAAGCATCCGCTAACTGATAGTGGATTAGAAAAATTCCTTGCCGATCATAAAAAAGCTAATAGTTGATTTTTTTAACTAAAAAAAGGATTGATTAAATTTTAACCATCAATCCTTTTTTTTATGGAGCTAATCTAAAAATTTCCCATTTATTATTTTTTAATTCATACACGATTCTATCGTGTAATCGGTTAGCCCTTCCTTGCCAAAACTCAAAATAAGTAGGTTTTAAAATATATCCGCCCCAAAAATCTGGCAGAGGAACTACCTTATCTTTAAATTGTAACTGCAATTCTTTTTGTTTATCTTCTAATATTTCTCTCGAATGTATTACTTGACTTTGATTTGAAACCCAAGCACCAATTTGACTTTCAAACGGGCGAGAATGAAAATATTTTTCAGATTCTTGAAGAGTAATTTTATCAACTATTCCTTCAATTCTTACTTGTCTTTCCATTTCAGGATAGAAAAATGTTAGGCAAGCTTGCTTGTTTTTTTCTAAATCCTGAGCTTTATTGCTATTGTAATTAGTAAAAAACTGTATGCCTTCTTCACTAATTCCTTTGGCAAGCACAACTCTTGCATGCGGTCTATTTTCAATATCAACCGTACTCAAAACCATTGCATTGGGTTCTAAAATCTTACTTTCTATTGCATTTTCCAACCATTGTTCTAATTGAAAAATAGGATTTTGAAGCATCTTACTTTCTTCAAGCGAATTTTTGGTGTAGTTTTGTCTAAAACTGTCTATTTTAATCATTTTTTCGTAACTACAATTAAAGTAATAATAAATATTAAAAATAGAAATATATTAGCTGCAATTTTTAAGTATTTTGTTTTATCTACATTAATTTGAGTATTATTATATTTAGAAATTAAATCTAAAAAACCATTATAATCTCCCGAACCAACCGCAGTGTTAATAGTACTTTCACCTTTAATTTCTAATTGAATTTTCGATTTTAAAGTATCATATTTTGACGTTCTTGAATTGAAATAAACCCAAAAAATATAATCTCCCATGTAGTACTTACCAGGTTCTTTAGGAACTACAAAATAGTTAAAATTCTTTGTTCCTGTTATTCCTGAGGCGTTTTTACTAATATTTTGATATACATTTGGCGGATAAATATCAAAAATTTTATTTGGCGTTTGCAAAGGTTCTTTTATAGAAGCCGTGTTACCATCGCCCACAATTTTAAATTGATAATTAAAAGACTTTCCTGTGGCAATTTTCTTTGTCGAAAATTGCTCTTCTAATCTAAATTGCCCTACCGAAACATTATCTTTCAGCGGATGGGGAGGCAATTCTCGCACCAAAATTGTTTTGGGTTTGGTATTAAATACTTTAAAATCTTGTTGCATATTATTACCAAAAAAAGAAGGATTTTTTGCTACTTTATATTTAATCATCGTGAGCGGCAAAGAAGCAAATTTTACTGATTCTTTGTTGAGTGGATAATAAGTGGCTCTATATAACTTATATTCAGTATATTTTTTTCCGCCAATCGTAATTTGTTCGGGTTGAATTTCTTCAATATTAAAATTTTCTTCCCAACAATTATAAGGTTTTAGCTTTTTTACAATGTCTTGCATTTGCTTTCCCAAATCATGAAAATTCATTTGAGCTTTATTTGATTCCGACACATAAAAAGCCAAAGTTGCTGTAAAACCCTCACCAATATAAACTTTATCTTTGTTGGTATTGAGTGCAAAAAAAGCCTCGTCTTTCACATCCACAAACTCTTTTGCAGAACGCCTTCCAAAAAAATCGGCAAAAGGATCATTTCCAAAAGGGTCGTTTTGTGCTTGTTGTTGTTTGGCTGCACCCACTTGAATGACTGTTCCTGTAACTTGAAACCGCTTTCCATTAACTTCCATATTAAAATTTGGAAGCCTAAATTTCCCAACTTTGGTTGGCACATAATTTTGAGTATAGATTTGTGAAAAAGAAATTTGTCCGTTAATAATATTTGTGGATTGTTGTGTAGAAACACCCCGTTTTTGAAAACTAGGAATATCAGGAAAGCCACCATAACTCTTAATTTGCTCATTATTGATAGTCAAAGAAATCGTAAATGCTTCATTAAGTGCAATTTGGGGATTACCAATTTTAATATTTACGTCCTGTGCAAAAACAAAACTTAGGTTAAAACTAAAGAAAAATAATGCTTTTTTGAATTTCATTGTTTGTGTATATTGCTTTTTCAACAACAAAAATAAATCAAAAATTACATTATTGTTCAAAATAAATTCATTTTTAATTTAGATTTTTCTAATTTTAACAAAATTAAAAATTCTGAATTAATTTATAAAAAGAAAAAAACAAAAAACCGTTAAAATAATGTCAAATAAAAAAATATTCTTACTAATATTTATTTCAATTCATTCCATTGCACAAGACCAAATCATTCTTAAAAATGGTGATTACCTAAAAGTTAAAGTTTTAGAAAATGCTCCAAATGAAGTAAAATACAAAAAAGAAAATAGCTTTCAAGAATATATAATCAAAACAAAAGATTTGAAAGGTATAAAATATAATTCTTATGTTGTTTCCTCTATTCCAAGCACTATTACTGGTTTTATTGACAAAATATTATTATTAAATGGCGACACTATTTCTTCAAAAATTGAAGTAGTAAATGCAGATAATATTAATTATAAAAGTAAGAATGCTAATAATAATGTAAATTATATTGTTAGTAAAAACGAAATATTGGGTTACATAACTAATGATATTTTATATTCTCTGCAACCCTCAAATAAAATTAACAATACAATAGAAATATACAATCCAAACAATACCAGTTTAGTGAAACCTTTCGAAACGGAATCAAAAACTTATAACACTAACAAAACTATTTATGAACCAGCAAAAACAACTAAAAAATCTAATTTATGGTTTATAGGAGCTAAATTAGGTTTATTTATGCCCATAAGTGATTTTGGAAAAGGTAATATTATTTCATCATTATCTTCACCTCCAAACAGTATTTCAGATGGTTATGGATATGCTAAAATAGGTTTAAACATTGGATTAGAAAGTGCTTACTTTTTTTCTAATAATATTGGAATTATTGGTGAATTTGGATACGCTTTGATTGCTACCGATTTTGGAGAAGATTTATCAAGAATTCCGCCCAATATTACTATAAATAATAAACCATGGGAAATTGTCAATTATTCGTCTGGTTTGATAGTAAAAACCAATAACAAAGATTCATTTTTTGATTTTAAAGGTATGATTTCAGCCAATCATGTATCCTCTTATGGTTTAGAAATTGAATCCTTTGACAATCAGTTATCATTAACACCTTCAAAATATGGTAATATTGGGGTTTTATTGGGTGGCGATTATAGAGGATCAATTTCTGATAATTTATATTTTAATTTTGGATTAGATTATTTTCACGGATTTTCTTCAAAACTTTATACTGAATTTTCTCAAAGTTATATAGATAATGATGGCTATTTTATATCAGGTTCTGGCATACTCGAAGGTAGAGATATTTCAATTCAAGGTATAAGAATTTCAACAGGTATTTCTTTTATTTTTGGCAAATAAATCTGTATTTATATGAATTTTAAAGCTTTTTTTGATTTTTTAAATGATTTATCAAGTAATAATAACAAAATTTGGTTTGATGAAAATAGGTCTAAATATGAAATTTTAAAAGTTGAATTTCAAAGTTTAGTTGGAAAATTAATTTCTAGTATTGGTGAATTCGATTCAGAAATACGCACTTTAGAAGTCAAAAATTGTGTTTTTCGTATCAATAAAGACGTTCGTTTTTCTAAAGATAAAGCTCCTTACAAAACCAATTTTGGCACTTATTTTGCAAAAGGAGGAAAAAAATCTATTTATGGCGGTTATTATTTGCATTTAGAACCTAATAAAAGTTTTTTAGCAACTGGTGTTTGGATGCCATTGCCCGAAAATTTGAAATCTATCCGCCAAGAAATTGATTATAATTTTGATAATTTTCAGAAAATTATGGCAAAGCCAAATTTTCTGAAATATTTCAATAACTTACCTTTAGAGAAAACTAAAAATGTTCCTAAAGGATATGAAAACTCAAATCCTGCAGCGGAATATTTAAAAAATAAAAGTTTTATTCTCTCAATAAATTTAGAAGATTCTGTTTTTGATGAAAATTTTATAAAAAATATTACCAAAAAATGTTTAGAATTTAAACCATTTCTAGATTTTATAAATCATGCTATTGAAAATGAAAAATAGTAATATTTTAAATTAAATATATTAAACCCAAGTAAAATATAGCATCTCCAACAAATCTATATCGATTATCAATCATAAAGTAATTTTTATTTATCAAAATTAAACCTAAAATTAGATTCATAATCATAAAAATTAAACCTGATTTATAATCGAAAAAGAAAATAATACAGCACAAAATCATAATAGAAATTATTAAAAAGTACATATATTTTTGAATTTCATTTTCGCCTAATTGAATAGCAATCGATCTAAAGTTGGATTTTTTATCTTCTTCTAAAGTTAAATAGCTGAATAAAAATAAATTAAAGACGGAAATTTGAAAATGTAATAATATAGATAATTCGATTTTAAAAGTAATATTTTGTACATAAATCAACGGAGCATACCAAATTCCTAATGTATAAATAACAGCTACAAAAATTTCTTTTGGGAATTTATAATGCGTGTAAAAAAAAATATACATATAATAAAAAAAAGTAATAATTGATAATAATAAACCTATAATAAATAATTTTATAGGTAAAAATAAAATTGCTACACAGGCAGAAATAAATACCATTACATACAAAATAAATCTTACGGTTTTTTGATATTTTAAATGATAAAAATGCCGAGTTGATAAAAATTTACTTTTTGCAGTGATGGCATCTTGCAAATGATCCATGGTATAAATGCACCAAACTGTAAGTGGCAACAAAAATTCCCAAGCCAAAGGCATATCTGATTCGCAAATGGTTTTGGCAAATTGTCCCATACACCAAACACCAAAAGCAACATCTATGCTCCAAATATTAATATAAAAATAGATATTTTTAAGTGTTTTAATCAAAATCTATTTTTTATATTTTTGGTAATAAATCTAAATTTACACTTTAAAATTTATTAAAGAATTAGTAATATTAAAAAATAAATAAACTACACCTGACTTCTTCTTTTCTTTGGTTTGAAATTTTGGTATAATGCAAAAATTAAACCGATATAAACCAAACTTGAACAAGCAAAACCAATTCTATTTCCAATAAGATAAGAATTATTTACCATAGTCATTTTTATAGTATGATTACCAGCAGGAATATGTACGCCACGTAAAACATAATTTACTTGTTTGATTTCCAAAGGTTTATCATCTAAGGTTGCTGTCCATCCTTTGGGATAATAAACTTCAGAAAAAACTATAAATCCTTCGTTTTTATTACTTGTTTGATAAGTTAAATCGTAAGGTTTATAACTAATTAAATTAATAAAAGCATTAGTATCACTTAAAAAATGAACTTGTTCAGCTTTAAAATTAGTAATATTCATTACAGCGGTATGGCGTGGATCATGCTGACCTAATTGTGCAATTTCTTCATCTGGAGAGTTTACAGAATGTATTTCTTTCACAAACCAAGCATTTCCTTGAGCCGAATCATTTTGAATCACACTTTGAGCATCTTCTCCAGCCATAAAATATTTTGTGTTTAACATATTTAATACTGGCGTTTGATGAAATCTAATTTCTCTATTCTTTAATCCATCAATAAAAACTTGCATTTCTTGGCTTAATTTGCGCTCTATCAAATCTTGATAACGTCTTAGTTTTGCTGGACTATAACCACCTACCGATTTATGAAAGTAAGAAGTTCGTGATTCATTAAAAGGATTATCCAAATTTAAAACTCTAAAATTAGGGTTTTTATCTTGCATAATATAAGTGTCGGCTTCGGTTGGTTTATAAAAGTTTTTTATGCTATTTTTTTCAAATTGATTTTCGTTTAAATAGCGTTTATTAACTGTCCATAAATCAACTAAAGTAAGTAAAACTAAACCATACATTCCCAAGTTTTGAGTAATTTTTTCAATAATTAAAAGATAAATAATTGAAGCAGCAAGCACAATATACATAAATGAACGAAGTGCATCAGAAGTACGAATAGATTTTCTGTCATCAGAAATTGCATTAATTAACCAATCTGGCATTTGGTAAGAAAAATCAGCAGATGTGCTATAATTTCCTGTACCTGCCATCAAAAAAACCAAAAGTGAAAGCCCACCAGTTGCTCCAAAAGCAATCATTAAAGGTTTTACAAATTGTTTTTTATCTTTAGTTTCAAAAAAAGTTTTTAATCCGAGAGCAACCACAACTGCCATACACATTTGAGGAATTATTACTGCCATCGTTACAGATCTAAATTTATTATACAATGGAAAGTAATCAAAAAGTAAATAATTTAAAGTAGAAAAGTTTTTTCCTAGCATCAAAAGAATTCCTACGATTGTGCAAGTTAGCATTGCCCATTTTAAATTATCTTTTGTAATAATCATACTAAAAATAAATAAAAAACAAATAATTGCTCCAATATAAAATGGACCTGCCACATAAGGTTGTTCACCAAAATAGAGTGGAACTTGTGCAATAAAACTCTTAATTTGTTGCAAATCAGCACCGTTTTCTTTCAAAGCTTTGGCAGATTCTGAATCTAAATCAAGACTTCCTGTGCTTGCTCCTCCAAAATAATCAGCAATCAAAAAAGTCATGGGTTCGGTAATCGAACTGCTGTAATTAAAAACATAATCTCGGTCTAAACCGTCTTCACGAACAGCTTCTTTATTTTCTGCCAATGGTTTTAATTCCATTTTACCACGAATAGAGTACTTTCCATATTCTTGTAACGATAAAAAATAACCTGCATGCGTTCCAATTGCAATAGCTGTAGCAACAGTTAATAAAGAAACAGTTTTAAAAAAATCAGGCAATAAATTATTCTTTTTGGCATTAAAAAATTCAGAAATAACATAAGTTAAACAAATAAAAGAAAGATAATAGGTAATTTGAACGTGGTTATTAGAAACTTGCAAAGCCAAAGCAAAAGCAAAAATACTTGTACCCAACAATTTATTTTTACGAAAAGCCCAAATTAATCCAGCCAAAACTGCAGGCATGTAAGCTATGCAAGCAATTTTTGCATTGTGTCCTGCCACTAAACCTATCATATTAAATGATCCAAATGCAAAAGCAATTGAACCAATCAAAGCTAAAAGATAATTAACCTCCAAAGAAATCATTAAAATTAAAAAACTTACTAAGCAAATTAATATTAAACTACTTGGATGGATGGCAATGTAATTAATGATTTTTGGAAAAAAGTCCATCAAATTTCCAAAATGGTTCATATTTATCATGGTATTGGGCATTCCTGAAAATTGTGATGCAGCCCAAAAAGGTTCTTCGCCATATTTATTTCGATTTTGAACTAGCTCTTCAGCCATACCTTGAAACTGCAAAATATCATGCGAACGAATGCTTTTTCCTTGAAATAAAGGTAAGAAATATAATAAAACAATGATAAAAAAGAATCCTATCGAATAAAAAAAAGGCAAGTATTTCTTGAAATTCATAAAATTAGATTGAAAAATCGTAAATTTTGTATGTGCAAATATCTTAATAAAAATTTAATTTATATTTATAAAAAAGCAATTTAAAAGAATGAATTAAAATTTATTTTGATTTATATAGAGACTGTCATAATTGAAGCATAAACATTTTGTATTGCCCAATCAAAGACTCCAAACAAGGAACTTTAAGGAGTAACTGTCGGTAAAGTTGTTGGTACTCATATTGAACATAAATTTCAGCAACATCTATCAGAAAAATACGAACTTAACCCACATTGCAGTTATCTATTTCGAGTTTCACAACATTATGGATGAAAGCTGACTTAAATTTGAACCAAAGTTAGTAATTTATTTTTAAATTAAAATGGATTTATTTTAAATAATTCGGGTTTTAATTCATACCATTTTTAGATGGCATCCATTGGTGTTTTTACTTTCAATTCTTTCCTTTATAAAAAACGGCTCTTAATTTATCTGACATTAGATATTCTTTATCGTAAAATTCAAAAGGATAGTCTTTAGTTGAAAAGGTAGAAATTAAAAAAGTATTTACTAATTCTTCTAAATCGAGACTAAAATTATTTATAATAAATTCTTGTATAACAGTAGCCCAAAACACAGTTAAAGTTTCATGATAACCACTTTTAGCAGTATTTTGGGTGTTATGTTGATGGTTTAGCAAAATAATTCCTGATTTTAATTTACAAACTGCATCATAAAACTCAAAGTTTTTAAGATAAAAAACCGCCACAATCAAATGTTTTTCGTGTGTCCAATCTTTTTTTTCAAGATTTTGAGTGTTAAATGATTTAACTTTTTCCTCGATTTCAATTCTTGAATACATATAATTTCCTCCCTGTAAATTTATCTTTAAAAACAAACTAAAAGTAAATAAATTATGTCCCAACTGCAATCAATTTCCCAGTTTGATAAACTCTACTTTTTGTGTTTTCAATCTTTGTTGCTTCACTTTTGTTTTCAGCTATAATTATTTTAGAAAAACCAAGATGTTGTTTTATAAATTCTTTTGCATCTTTTTCAGTTGAAAACACATGATTAGCACCATCAAATGGCGTTTGTATTTTAGTCGCTATTCCAATTTGATTGTCCGTTATTTGCATAGCAAATAAATACGTTTGAAAATCATACACATCCATAAAAACAGAGCCTTTAGTAAAATCCTCTTCAGTTCTAAGTTTATGAGTATCAAAAAACTTTTTAAAAGTATGATATGTTGAAATTTTATCTTTCATAAAACTTATTGTTTAATACATTCAGCCATTTTTAAATCTTTATGTACAATTGCAATGCTTCCAGTACTGGTTATATAAATTACGTGTCCCAAAGTATAACAAGTAAAAGAACCATTTTCTTTCATAAATACGTTATCTTCTTGAATTGGATACATTCTTCCCCCTGTTTTTAATCCTGGATTTGCAACTTTTGGAATTCCAGAATATAAATCCTCTATTTCTTCAATTTTAGCATTTAAAGCATCTAAACAAGCACTAGCTGATTCAAACTTTTCGGTTTTATAAAGCCAATTGTACAACAATTCTAGCCTTTTACGAACTTCAAGAACCATTTCAAAATCAAATTACAAAATTTATCTCAACTGTCAAAATCTCTACCTCACATTTATTCCTAATTCTTTCAATTGAGCTTCGTTGATGGTACTTGGCGAATCTATCATTACATCTTTTCCGGCATTATTTTTTGGGAATGCAATAAAATCACGAATAGAATCTACACCACCAAAAAGCGAACAAAGTCTATCGAAGCCAAATGCCAAACCGCCATGTGGAGGTGCTCCATATTCAAAAGCATCCATCAAAAATCCAAATTGTTTGCGGGCTTCTTCGGGCGAAAATCCTAAAATTCCAAACATTTTGGCTTGCAGTTCTCGGTCGTGAATTCGGATTGAACCGCCTCCAATTTCTACGCCATTAATGACCATATCGTAAGCATTAGCACGAACTTCTCCCAAATCGGTATCTAATAAATGGATATCTTCCGGTTTTGGTGATGTAAACGGATGGTGCATGGCATACCAACGTCCGTCCTCTTCATTATGTTCAAAAGCCGGGAAATCGACTACCCATAAAACCGAAAATTTACTTCTATCTCTCAAGCCCAAACGAGTACCCATTTCTAAACGTAATTCCGACAAAAACTTACGAGCTTTGTTATCATCTCCACTCACAATAAGTAATAAATCGCCTTTTTCGGCTTTCATAGCTTTCGCCCATTTTTGCAAATCATCTTGATTATAAAATTTATCAACCGAAGATTTAACGCTTCCATCTTCTTCTATTCTGGCATAAATCAAACCTTTTGCCCCAATTTGTGGTCTTTTGAGCCATTCTGTAAGCTCATCCATTTGTTTTCGAGTGTAATTTGCACAGCCTTTCGCACAAATTCCCAATACGGTTTCGGCAGCATCAAACACGGCAAAATCTTTCCCTGAAACTAAATCTATATTTTCTTTTTTTACTTTCAAAGGTACAAATTCCATTCCAAAGCGTGTATCTGGTTTATCTGAACCATACAATCGGGCTGCATCTGCATAAGTCATGCGTGGAAAAGTTCCCAAATCAATGCTTTTGGTTTGTTTGAAAAGATGCACAATTAAACCTTCAAACATATTTAAAATATCTTCTTGCTCAATAAAACTCATTTCGCAGTCGATTTGCGTAAATTCTGGTTGGCGGTCGGCACGTAAATCTTCATCTCTAAAACATTTTACAATCTGAAAATAACGGTCAAATCCCGAAACCATCAATAGTTGTTTAAAAGTTTGAGGCGATTGAGGCAAAGCATAAAACTCGCCTGGGTGCATTCTGCTTGGCACCACAAAATCTCTCGCTCCTTCGGGTGTAGATTTTATTAAAACAGGTGTTTCTACTTCCAAAAAATCTTTACTATCCATGTATTTACGGATTTCTTGAGCTAATTTATGTCTCAAAATCAAGGCATTTCGCACAGGATTTCTACGCAAATCTAAATAACGATATTTCATACGAATATCATCTCCCCCATCGGTTTCGTCTTCAATAGTAAAAGGAGGAAGTTTCGAAGCATTCAAAAGTTCAAGTTTTTCTACCAAAACCTCCACATCGCCTGTAGCTATTTTTTCATTTTTGGCTTTTCGTTCCCCTACTGTTCCTGTTGCTTTTATTACGAATTCACGTCCTAAAGTTCGCACCAATTTCAGCATTTCTTTATCCGCTTTCGACTCTTCAATAAATAGCTGCGTAACGCCATATCTATCTCTCAAATCTATCCAAATCAAAGCACCTTTATCACGCACGGTTTGCACCCAACCGCAAAGCGTTACTATTTTACCATTATCCGAAATTCTAATTTCTCCAGCTGTATGCGTTCTTAACATTGTATGATTATTTGTTATTTTAGTAATAAATTATTTTTAATTAGATAAATATTTTTGAATTAAATCAAGTTTTTCTTTTACTTCTAAAGGTATTGTTTCCAAAGAATTTATAAGTAAATAAAATTCTGATTTGTATAATAATATTTGTTCTGTTTGCAAATTTGCATATTTTTTAAATACATTTTCTAATAATAAACTCATTTTGTGATTTACAGCCAAGTTTTGAATTTGAATGTTATGCAAATGAGGTGTTAATTCTTTAATTTCTTTCAAAGCATTTTTAACGCCATTTAATATCGGCAATAAAAGTTCAGAATCAATACAATTTTTTAAGCACTCAATTTTCTTATCAATCAATAAACTTCCTATTTTTTGGGTTTTTAATTTACTTTCTACAAAAGTAATAATAGTAGCTGGCGTAATAAAATAATTTTCTAATTCGTATCTTTTCCAATAAAAAACACCAAGTTCATCGTTGATTTCATCTGATTTGTTTTGACTATCGCCATCAAAAATAGCAATTCCTTTGAATAGAGGCACCGTTTTTTTGATGGCATAAAAATGATTTTTGAAATTACTAAAATTGCCTGATTTTCGGGTTAATTCATTTTCTAGGTTTTCTTCTGGAATATTATTTTGCGTGTAATAAAAGTTTAATCTTTCATTAAATAACGCTAACACAGGATGATTAAATTTTTGTGCAAAAATCTTGAGCATTTCCTTATCAGTCGAACCTTCAATATATAAAATATGCGGGTTTAGTTTTGCTTTATAATAATGTTCTAAACCGTAATTGGCAAGCGCATTTCTTATGAATTTAAACTCGTTTTTATCTGAAATCTCTTCCACTTTACCATCCGAAATAAAAATAACACTGTTGGCTTCGTTCAAAACCACTTCCGAATGTGTAACTAATATAATCTGACAATTATATTTATTTGCTACATCTTTTAAAATACTGAAAATTTGAGTTTGTCTCAAAATTTCCAAGTGAGCATCTGGCTCGTCTATCATCAAAATTGAATTTTTATTTGATAATAAATAAGCCAAAACCAAAAGCATTTGCTGCTGCCCTCTTCCTGCCAAAGTAATATCTAAGTCATAATCAGCTTTCTTACTTTTTTCGGAATAATTATACAAAATTTCAATCACGCCTGTGGCTCTTACAAAAGGTTTTTCGAGTGTAATAGCAAATATTAAAGACATGAGTTTTACCAAATACTCCCATTCTTCAATACTTTTTGTAGCTAAATGATAGCAAATATTACGCAAAACATTTGCAGTTTGCCCAATTCCGATTTGTGTATGGATGGCATCTTCTTGAAAAATAAATTCCTTATCGCCAATTCCCGACATGGGATAAAGTAAGTTTATTTTAAGCTTATTGGCGAATTCTATCAATCCATCCTGCAAAAAACTTTCTTCTGTGGGTTGGCAATACATTAAATCTGGGCTATGATATTTAAAAATCATACCTAATTCTACAATTTTATCCTCAAAAAAAAGCCCAACTTTAATTATTAATCCAATATTATCATTGCTATTTTGCCTAACTTTGGCATTATTCCAAAAGTAACGAACCTCTTTTATAGGAACTTGAGCAATTTCTAACCTATTGAGCGCAACTCCGCCTTTGTCTGATTTACTTTTTGTGTTTTTCTTTTTATCATACCAAATTTTTATAGCCCAATTCCACAAAGCAAGTGCTTGGATTGTGGTTGTTTTGCCAGAATTGTTAGCACCAATTAAAATAGTAGGATTCTCTAAATTAATAATTACCTCATCTCCAAAAACTTTGAAGTTTTGTATTTTAAGATAGTGAATATGTTTCATTATTTTGGAAAATTATTTTTTTGATAAACTATTGATTTTCAACATTATTATCAAAAATATTGTCAAAATTGCTAAAAAAATATCAAAAGTTCAAAAAATAAAGTTTTTCAATGATGATTTTGATACATTGATTTCATAAAAATTTACGATTTAAAATGTTTTAAATTTATTTTGAAAAATAAAACACTTTAAATCGTAATAAAAATAATTTTTTTAAGCAATAAATTTTTCAGAATATTGGTCTTGATAATATTTTTGATAATTACCAGAAGTTACATTTTCGAGCCATTTTTTATTTTCTAAATACCAATCAATCGTGATAGAAATACCTTCTTCAAACTGCAATGAGGGTTCAAAACCGAGTTCGTTCGTAATTTTATTGGCATCAATGGCGTATCTTAAATCATGACCGGCACGGTCTTTCACATAAGTAATTAATTTTTCGGATTCGCCTTGCGGTCTTCCTAATTTTTTATCCATAGTGCTACACATGACTTTGATTAAATCAAGATTTTTCCATTCATTAAAACCACCAATATTGTAAGTTTCTCCGTTTTTTCCTTTGTGATAAACCAAATCAATCGCTCTAGCATGATCGACTACATAAAGCCAATCTCGAACATTTTCGCCTTTTCCATACACGGGCAAAGGTTTGTTTTGTTGAATATTGTTTAAAAATAGCGGTATTAATTTTTCGGGAAATTGGTTTGGACCATAATTATTAGAACAATTTGAAAGGACAATCGGCATTTTGTAAGTATTATGATAAGCCCGTACAAAATGATCTGAACTTGCTTTTGATGCCGAATAAGGCGATTGAGGATCGTAAGAGGTTGTTTCTAAGAAAAATTCATTTTCATCATGCAAAGAGCCATACACTTCGTCTGTCGAAACATGATAAAACAGCTTTCCTTCCATATTATTTGCCCAACATTTTTTGGCTGAATTAAGCAAAGTTACCGTTCCTACCACGTTTGTAATCACAAATTCGAGCGGATGCGTAATTGATCTATCCACATGACTTTCGGCAGCCAAATGAATAACTGAATCAAATTGATGCTTTTCAAACAACAAATCCATTTGGGCAATATCAGTAATATCTGCCTTTAAAAAAGTATAGTTTGGTTTTTTGTCAATGTCAGTTAAATTTTCTAAATTACCTGCATAAGTTAATTTATCGAGGTTAAAAATATGATAATCAGGATATTTATTTACGAAAAGCCTCACTACATGAGAACCTATAAATCCTGCTCCGCCTGTAATTAATATTTTTTTAGACATGATTTTATTTTAAATATTTTTTCAAAAATACTATAAATATTTATTTTAGCACGATAAAAGATGGTATTTTGTATCTATTTCAATTTTTAGAAAAGCCCATATATGTATTTTAACCTTAATTAATCTATATGTTAGTAATATTTCATAAAATTGAGACGCAACTCCCTATTTGGATTCTGCGGTTTAGTAGCAGAAATTGGGTTAAAGGTGAGGCATTTTTTTGAAATATTTATGAAGGCTTTTCTAATTTTTTAAAATTAAACAACTTATTTTTAAAACACAAAATTACGAAATAAAAACTAACTTTTAGTAATAATAAATAAAAATAATTAATTATAGAATTAGGATTTTTTTAATCGAGATAATGTTTCGGCACTCATTCTTAAATAATTGGCAATGTGTCTGTTTGGAATTTCTTGAAAAAGTTGGGGACTTCTTTTTAACACTCTATCGTATCTTTCTTTTGGAGAATTTGTAAGAATATCTATTTCTCGTTCCATTTGCTGAAGAACTAAGTTTTCTAATATCTTTCTCCAAAGATTTTTGTTACTTTCGGTTTCTAAAAACTTATCAATTTGTGATTTGCTTATAACTTTTAAAACGGTCTTTTTAATAGCTTGAATAAATAAATTTGATGACTTTCCTGTCAAAAAAGAATCTAGGGAAACGATTAAATTATCTTTATATCCTAAACGAATTACTTGTTCCTCGTAATCATCTAAAACAAAAATTCTCAAACTTCCACTTTGCAAATAGTAAAGATTTGTATCAATACTACCTTTTACTTTCAGAAATTCGTTTCTTTCTATGGTAATAGTTTTGTCCGAAAGCTCAACAAGTTCTAACATTGTTTGTACTTTTTTAAATTTTTTGCTTTATTAAAGATAAAATAATTCTCACAAAAATACTATAAAAAACCTTATTCAGTCATTTTTTTTGTTAGCTCATTAAGCGTTTTTACTTTATGTTGAAAATCGCCTTTTAGTTTATCTCTGAAAGCACCAAGTGAGGCAAGGAGTTCATTGATATTATCGGATGGTAAGGTTTCTGTAAAAATCTCCCTTAATCTTTTAGCAAAAGTTGGCGATTTGCCGTTGGTGGAAATTGCAATTTTCAAATCTCCTTTTTGAACTATCGAACCTAAATAAAAATCACATAAATCGGGCGTATCAGCCACATTTATTAAGAGTAATTTCTCTCTTGCTTTTTTATAAATTTTTTTGTGTAATTCTTTATTATCGGTGGTGCAAATAACAATGTTTTTTTGTTCTAAATCATCCCAATTAAAATTTCTTTGGTATAATTTAAGAGAAGGATGTTTAAGTGAAAGCGTAATAATTTCTTCTTTTATAAAAGGAGCAACCAAGAAAACATCAGCTTCTGGGCAATTATTAAAAATGGCTTCTACTTTTTCTAAACCCACATTTCCGCCTCCTACAATCAGTATTTTGAGTTTGTCAAACTTTACAAATATCGGAAAAAGTGTGTTCATGAATTTTCCTTATAAAGCCTTTCTAGATTCTGTCATACTCATTTTTCCTTCGTATTTATTTTCTTTAGAAAACTGTGTTTGGGAATTTTGCATAAATGGTTTTACAAGCCAATTCAGTTGAGCAATTCTATAACCTCCCCAAGTAATAATTACGGCTGCAAAAACATCGTAAGAATAATGCACATGTTGCACCATCAATAGCGTTCCTAAAGCAATAGCAGCCAAAATCAAAATATATTTTAACGGTTTATAAGGCATGAATATACAAGCCATAACCATAGTGAACATGTGTCCAGAGAAAAACAAATCTTTTGTAATTGGCATACTGTCATAAACTATCATCGCCAAAAATGGATCTTTTAGTAAAATTATATCTGGGTGTGGTTCTAAAGGTATTAGATAAATAAGTAAATATCGAAGTGTAACTACAATATAAAATGTTTTTACAGAAAGCATAAATTGCATTGGATTAGTAAGTAAAAACCCTAAAGAAATAAAAAGAGAACCATATATAAGGCTCATAATAGTGCTTGAAAAATCAACGGGCTTAAGTGCATCTAAAATCGGATCATACAAAAGATCTCCTTTTTGGTTTTCTACAATCGTCATCCATTCTGGCGAATAATAAAGCATTACAAAACAAATAATCGAAAAAGTAGGTAATTCTAATTGAAATTGTTTGTTATTAAGAGCTTCTTTCCAGCGTTGTAGCATTATAAATTATTGACTTTGAGTGGATTAATTTTCAAAATTGGGATGCAAATATACAAAATTATTAATTCTCTAAAATTGTTTTTAAAAAAAATGTGATGTTTAAAAAAAATGTGAACCACAAAATCTAAATTTTATTAAAAATAAATAACCAAATTTTGTTTAAAAATATTTATTCAATTACTGCCATTCAAATTAAAAAGGATAGTTTTAAAAATATTGCTTTTGGAAATATTTTTTTAATTTAACAAAGTCAAAGAAGGTTTAGTTTGTTTAGATTGCTTAAATCTTGTGTTTTCATTCTTTGGTCGAGAGTAATCTTTAAGAAATTTGATAATAGAAATTTCTACTCTTCTATTTTCGGCTCTGCCTTCAGGTGTGGCGTTGCTTTCTATTGGAACAGATTCGCCATATCCTTTAGGTTTTAGCTTCCATGGTCGAACTCCTTTTTTTTCTAAATAGTTAGATATAGACTTTGCCCTTTCTTCTGATAATATTAAATTAAATTGATCAGAACCAACATCGTCTGTGTGTCCTGCCACTTCGTAAATTGCTTTTGATTGTTCAATCATTTGTTTTGCTAATTTATCAAGTGATTTAAAAGAAGAGTCTTTAATTATTGAAGTTCCATATTCAAATTGTAGGTTGTTCATTACAGAAACTTGACCACTATCTAAAAAAGGTTCTACTAAATATTTTTTCATCACTTTTGTTTTAATATTTGAGTCTAGTAAACTTATTTGGTCGTTAATTTTGTAAAATCTAGAACCCTCTACTAAAATATCATATTCTTTACCATGTGGCAAAATAAATGAAAAACTACCATCTTCATCGTTTTTAATTTCTAAATTTTCATATTTTTTCTTACCTTTTTCTTTAAATCTTATATTTGTTTTAACTGGTTTTCCATTTCTTATATTTACTACTTTTCCTTTAATAAGAACTTGAGCTTCTTGTTGTAATATTTTTGGTAATTTAATTTTAAAAATATTCATATTATGAACACTATCAAGAGCCATTGCATTGAAATAGGCTTCCTCGCCCGAATTAGAAATCATAAAGCCATTGTCGTCTGTTTTTGAGTTAACTTTATTGCCTAAATTAATTGGTTTCGACCATTTAGTCCAAGTATTATCTAGTCTTTTACTCATGTAAATATCATAACTACCATATCCAATATGCCCTTTTGAACTAAAATAAAGCGTTTTTCCATCTACTGCTAAATAGGGATAATCTTCGCCAAAAGAAGTATTAATTGATGCTCCTAAATTTAAGATTTCTCCCCATTTATTATTACTTTTATTTAAAAGGGAGACATATAAATCCAAATCTCCTATTGATTTGTCATCCTCTAAGGCAAATATAATAGCGTCTTGATTGGGACTCATAAAATAATTTATATACTCATGTTTATTTATGAAGGGCGGTAAATTAATGTTTTCTGGGACAGACCAAGTTTTGTTAGATTGCCAATGCGAAACTGATAAACCCATGCCTCCATCTTGTCCATCGGCAGTATAATTATTGCCTAAGAATAAAGTTTTTCCGTCCATACTTACCGAAGCTACAAAATTATGCCCGCTATTGTTCAAAGGCTTTTGAACTTTAACTGCCTTATCCCAATTACCAGTAGAATCTAAATTTGCAAACCAAATATCTTGATCACTATTTTTACATTCTTTTACAAAAAATAAGCTTGAGCCTTCAGACGAAAGTCTTGGATTAAACTCAAAACATTCGTGCGTATTTATATCATGTCCGACAGTATCTTTATCAATTATAAACTCAGCTTTAGAGGACAGTTCTGGTTTAATAATATAAGAAGAGTCTGAATTTAAAATACCGATTCCTTTCACAATGTTCCAATTATTTATTTTTGTATGATCAAAAGTGATTTTAACGCCATAAACAGTTTCTTTTTTAAATCTAATAAATTTTGAGTTATATTTTAATGTATTTTGAGAATTTGAAAAACCATAGACTTCCTTAAATGATTTTTCTTTTAATTGAACTGAAACCCGTTTTATAACACCTTCATTGAAAATTCCACCTATTACAATTTGATTTACAGGCATGGGTTTTATAAATCCAAATTCTAAAGTTTCTGATTTATTGTTGTCTTTATAAATTAAATATCCATCGGCATATATATCATGAAGATTTGTTTCATAATCATTTGAGGGATAAATAGATGGAGGACCTAACATTAATTCAGCGTAGTTCCATTCAGATTGATAAACGACATATTTATATGAAATTTTGTTTGCCCATTCTATATTTTGAGAAATTGCAAAAAAACTTATACTAAATAAAATTAAAAAGACTTTAAACATAATTTTTGAAACCAAACTATCAATGTAATTTTTTATAAATATAATAATAAAAAATATTCGAAACAAAGTTATCCACAATATAGAAATAATGCAAATTTTTTAAAATTAAAAAGTATTATTTCTTTGTAAAAATTATAATTCTTTTAAAATATCTATTACTATATCACTTTCAAATCCTTTTGAAAGCATATAATTATAAACTTTTTTCTTTTTTAAAAGTAAATTTTTGTCAGTTGTTAAATTCCATTTCTGTAAGATTAATTTTTTCATTAAAACAGAATAATCCTCGTCTGTAATTTCCAGAAATCCTTTTTTTGTGCAATAATCAGATATTTTTTCTAACTTAAGCCCTTGTTTTATTTTGTTTTTTCCCCATTGATTTTGTCTAAATTTACCTGAAACATACGCTTTTGCGTAGCGTTCCTCATTCAAAAAATTTTCGTCAGACAATCGAATCAACATTTGTTCCACATCTTCACCATATAATCCTAATTCGTATAATTTTTCTCGAACTTGTCTGTAAGAACGCTCTTGATAGGCACAAAAACGCATTATTTTTGGAAAAGCTGATTTTGGCGTATTTGATTGCTTGGGCTTGTTTTCTGTCATTTTTAATTCAAATTATATTTTATATTTCAGTATTAAAAGGTTTTAATGATAAAAAAGATGATTTTATTTAAAAAATATGATAATTATTTTATAAATTTAGATAATTTTGAAAAATGATTTCTAAAAAATTTATTGTTTTTATATTAATAACTTTGTCTTTTGAAAGCTTTTCGCAGAAAACTTTTAAAAATGACAATTATCAAATAACTACAACACCAGGTTGGGTAATTTCTCATTTTTCGACCGATTCCATAAAAAACTTATATAATAATACAAATACACAAGTAAAGTATTTATTATCAGACTATCAATATAATAAATTTTTGAAAACTAAATATATTCAATTTGTTTTCAGAATAAACAATCAAACTGGTATTCAAAATGCTTTTCCTATAGAAATTTTATTTGACCCTAGTTATGAAAAGTTATATTTTCATAAAATAAATATAATAAGGGATAAAAAATTATTTAACAAAATTTCAGATGACAACATAAAAGTTGTTCAAAGGGAAAAAGATGCGGAAAGAAATATAATGAACGGAAACCTATCGGCATTAATAAATATAGATGATATTAGAGTTGGTGATTTGATTCAAATTGAATATAGTATAGAAGGAGAAAATCCAATTTTTGAAAATATTTATAACGACATATATCAATTTGAAAGTCAAGTAGATGTAGATAAATTTTATTTTTCATGTATTTTAGATACAATTCCTTTAAAATATTCTTTTACCAAAAATACATTTTTGCCAAAAATTATTAAAGAAAATAAAAAAATTAAATATGAATGGAAAATAATTAACTCTAAAGCAATTGAATTAGAAGATTATATGCCTACTGATGAAATTCCTTTTAATACCATTTATTTAACTCAATATAAAAACTGGAAAGAAGTAAATGTTTGGATTAAAAAGTTGTTTACTAACGGAAAAATAAATGAAAATTCGATTGATGAGATTATTAGTTTTTACAAAAACAAATCTGAAAGTCTTGAAGATTTACTTTTGAATATTATAAGGTTTGTTCAAAACGATGTAAGATATCAGGCAGATTTTAATGGTATTTATTCTCACAAACCCCATAACCCCAATTTTGTGTTAGATAAAAGGTTCGGAGATTGTAAAGATAAAGTTAATTTATTTTTGAAAATTTGTCAAAAAATTGATGTTCAAGCATATCCTGTTTTGGTAAATAGTTTTCTAAGAGGAAATATAATCAAAGATCATCCCTCTCCATTTTCTTTCGATCATGTTATTGCTACATATAAATTCAAAAACAAAGATTATTTTGTTGATTTAACTATTCCAAACCAAAAAGGGGGGTTTGAAAACAACTATTGTCCCTCTTATACAAATGGTTTAAAAATTGATAGTATTTCAAACTCACTATTGGATATACCTCTAAATAGTTTTACTGGATGGGATATTTATAATTACTATGAGCCATATTTGAATAAAACACCTACTTATATAAATATCAATTCTAATGCCTATGGTTATGATGCTGATTTGTTACGTATAAAATTAAACTCAGATATTTCCAGATTTGAACACGAAGTTTATCAAGAATCAATGAAAATGTTTGGTGCAATTTCACAAATTGACAAAATCAGATTTTTTGACGATCAAATTGATAATAAATTATTGATTTCTGAAAAATATATTTCTAATTCATTTGTACAATTTAATGAAGACTCTTCTCAAATTATATTAGTTTTTTCGCCAAATTTTATTTTAAAAAATTTATTTATTCCAAGCAAAAGCGAAAACCGAAAATTTGATTTAGGTTTACCAATGTATCATTCAAGAATAAATGAAACAGTTGAAATAAACTTACCTTTTGATTTAGATACTTCAGCATTTTTAAATGAAGCTATCAATTCAGAATATTTAAAATTTAAGTTTGAAATCAAACATTTATCTACCCAAAGACATATCTTGAAATATTTTTTACATTTTCCATTAAAGAAAGTTCCTGTTGTAGCTATTCCAGCATTTCTTGAAAACATTAAAAAAATAGACAAAATTATGGTATATTCTGTAAGAAAAAGTATTGGTGGACGGAAAAAAAAGAAAAAAAAGTAATAAATATAAATAAATAAAAATGAAAATATTAAATATTTTTAAGATTTCAACTATCATAGTTTTTTTTTTCTCGACTTTTATATTATCACAAAATGAGGTTATTAAATCAGATTCTTTTTATAAGCTATCTTTAACTGTAAATGTTGATACAAGTGAGTTTATAACATTTAAAAACGAATTAAATGCTTTAGAAAATGAACTCAAACTAAAAAATAAAAAAATAAACTCTATAAAATATAATGATATTTTGAAAAAAATAATTTATTCTTTAGAAAAATTAAACATAAAAGAATATCCAAAAGAATATTTAATATCATTAGATAATACAGATGATTTTGATTTAATGTATTTGAATTATTATAATTCATATATCCACCAAAATAAATTTTCGAAAGCAGACTCAGTTTTTAAAAAAATAGAATCTAAAAATACTTTAAATCAAAATAAGTCATTTTTGTATTATTATAGGTTTCATCAAAAAATGATGCAAAAAGAATATATAAATGCACAAAAAAATCTTACAAAATTTATGATTAATGCTGGTACATTTTATCAAATGGATACACTTTATATTTCTTATGCTCAAATTTGGCAATATTTATTAGACATAAAATTATCACTATTTTATAAAAGTTCTCATTCCAATGTTATAGAAATTGAGAAAAATTGGAACTCTTTACTCACGAATTATATATTAAATAAAATTGAGGAAAATGAAGTTTTAAATTACATAAATGATGAAAAAAATAATAGAAAAAAAAGAGAGTATTTAACAGAAATTTTATTTTTTACCGCATTAGAATACATCTTTAGTAATAAAGAAAAAGAATCATTGAAGTATCTTAAAGAAGTAATTAGACTACAAATTTATAATTTTGTAGAGTTTAAGCACGCCAATTATCTTTTAAAAAATAATTAAATCAAATAATTAGTATTTAGAACCTCTAAAAACCCCAATATTATTTTTAAAAACCCTCCCAAACCATCGCAAAGTGGGAAGGCTTCAATGGAATTGAGGTTTTTAGGAGTTCCCTAATATAAAATCAACAAAATGCTTGAATACCTGTTATTTCCTTACCTAAAATTAGCAAATGAATATCATGAGTTCCTTCATAGGTAATCACACTTTCAAGGTTTGTTAAATGCCTCATAATAGGATAATCACTAACAATTCCCATTGCTCCTAAAATTTGACGTGCTTCTCGAGCAATATGAATAGCAATTTCAACATTATTACGTTTAGCAAGTGAAATTTGAGCTGTAGTGGCTTTTCCTTTGTTTTTTAAATTCCCTAGTTGCCAGCAAATTAATTGTGCTTTTGTAATATCAGTAAGCATTTCAGCTAATTTTTTTTGAATTAATTGAAACGATGCAATAGGTTTTCCAAACTGAATTCGTTCCAATGCATACTTTTTAGCGGTTAAATAGCAATCAATAGCTACACCAACTGCTCCCCAAGCAATGCCATATCTTGCCGAATCCAAACACATGAGAGGAGCTCCAAGTCCGTTTTTCAAAGGTAAGATATTTGATTTAGGAACTCTAACTTTATCAAAAACAAGTTCTCCTGTAATGCTTGTTCGAAGCGACCATTTATTTTTAATTTCAGGTGCTGAAAACCCCTCCATACCTTTTTCTACAATAACTCCATGAATCCTATCTTGATTATCTTTTGCCCAAACAATAGCAATATCTGCTATTGGAGCATTAGAAATCCACATTTTTGAGCCAGATAGAACAATAAAATCGCCATCTTCTACAAAACGAGTTTGCATGCCATTTGGGTCAGAACCATGATTGGGCTCTGTTAGCCCAAAGCAACCTAATATTTTACCACTAGCTAAGTTTGGTAAGTATTTATGTTTTTGTAATTCATTTCCAAACTTAAAAATTGGATACATAACCAAAGAATTTTGCACAGAAGCCACAGAACGCATACCGCTATCACCTCTTTCCAATTCTTGCATCATTATGCCATAAGAAATATAATCTAATCCGCTACCACCATAAATTTCAGGAATTGTGCATCCAAAAAGACCCATTTCTCCCATTTTTTTGGGCATATCTAAAGGAAAAACCGCTTTTTGAGCAATATCTTCAATGATAGGAGTAATTTGAGAAACAACAAAATCTCGAACACTAGAGCGTATTAACTTATGTTCATTAGTAAATAAATCATCAATTTCGTAAAAATCAACTTCTGTTTTCATAATTTTTTAATTTAAAATATAGAATTAATACCTCTTATATTTTTATAAATATTTTAAATATATAAAGATAGTATTACTAAATATAAAATTTTAATTAGTAATAATATAAATTAAAACACTAAAATTTACCAGCCACCACCACTTGAGTTTTATAAGCAATTTTAGAACCTAAAAGATTAAATCCCTCTAAAACAACCATATATGAACCAATTTTGGCTTTATCTCCATTCTCTTCAATTCCATCCCATTTAAAAATTTGAAACTGTGTAGATAAAATATTATTTGCCAATGTTTTTATTTTTGTTCCGTGATAATCATAAATATGAACCGAAATATTATAACCATTTTCAGGTAAATTGCATTGAAGCAAAGTAAAATCCTTAAATCCGTCTTCGTCTGGAGAAAAAACAAGTGGGTCCGCTTTTATCAATTCTGATGGAATATCAGAAGAATTGAATGATTGAGAATTTTTAAATCCTGGCGTTGCATAACCAATAGTTGCAGCTGCGGATTGCCAATTATCTGGTAAGTTTGTGTCAAAATTAAAGTTAATTCTTTCAAGCGAAACGCCTTCTTTTTTTTCTAATAAATCATAATGAAAATCATCCAAATAATTAAAATTATCGATAACCAAAGAATCCGATTGCAATAAAACTAAACTTCCTTTATCATCCGCCATAGTTGGTAAAGACTCAACTTCTTTAAGATTTTCTTTTATTGATTTTGGATATAAATTACTAATATTTAAAATGTCAGTAGTCAAAACTACATAAGATTTGTGTTTTAATATGAAATTATTATTGGTAATATTTTTAATATTAATAATTTTATTTTCAGAATTATAATTAGCTATTTTCCAATTTTTTAAATTAACATTTTTATTAGAGTTATTATAAATTTCAACAAAATCTGAACCTCCTACAAATGGATTAAACAAAATTTCATTTATTAATATATCTCTATTTTGAGCTACCTCTGGCAAAACAAATGTAGCAATTAATGGAATATCAATTTGATTAGTAGCACAATCTTTTATGCCAACAATGGTAATAAGATTTAATATTTTTGGATAAATATTAGAAGTTGTTTTTAAACTTATTGTGTATAAATTAGTAATTGCAGAATTTATCTTTAAAGTATTATTAACAAAAAAATTATTAAAATTGACTGATTTATCGTCAATAATATCATCAAAACTAAGCTCAATAGAATTGGAATCTAAAGCAAAGCAACTCATTAATTGAGGAGGTAATAAATTTGGATTATTTGCTTGAATTGAATTTGGTTTTCCAGGAGTTCCTCCTTTAGAATTCACACTTGCAGACCAATTTTGGGCGGTTTCACAAGGATTTTCAAAATCAATTTTTTCTAAACTATATCCTCCATCTTGTTTAACTTGATCTTTATACCAACTATCTGAATAAACTACTTTTGAAATTAGTTGAAGTTCATGGTTTAGTAATATTATTTCATCTCCTGTTGCGTTCAAACTTGGAAAAGAACTTACGCCAACCGCATTTCCAAAAGTGGTGTATTCGTTTAATTTAGAGGTATTTGAAAGAATTAAATAGCTTTTTGGTTGGATAAAAGTGCCGTTTGGAATTGTTCCGCCTGAGGTTGTGGTGGCATCTTTGAGTTTGAAATTACTTAAATCCAATACAAAATTGGTAGTATTAAATAGTTCTACAAACTCGCCTTCTGGCAAACCATTTGATGGCGTTTCATCGGCATAAATTTCTGAAATTATTACTTCATTTGGTTTTGCTTTTCTCGAAATAATGATATTTATAGTTGTGTCAATTAAAGTAGCTTGCAAACAATTTTTGATATTTTGTATTTTAATTGGATAAAAAATTCCTGAATCTAATGGATTTGAAAAGGTAATATTTAATTTAATATCATTAAAACTATTAGACGTAATTGATAAATTATTTGATGAAATAATACTGGCATTTGAATAAGGATAAATTTGCTCAGAAAAAGTAATGTTTATTTCATTAGTTGATAAAATATAATTGTCAATTTTGGGAGCAACACCAAGTAAAGTAGTTGAAAA
>REAG01000062.1 GCA_004294265.1 Cytophagales bacterium
CCCATGTTGGGCGTAGTGCTTTTTGTCCACCGTAATTTTAATGTGTTTCAATATTTGTTCCGCTACCTTTTCAATTACGTTCACAGCAACACTATTTCCAAATTGTTGATAGGCTTGATTGTCGGAAACAGGAATAACAAAAGTGTCTGGAAAACCTTGTAAACGCCCTGCTTCTCTTGGTGTTAATTTTCTTGGATTTTTAGCTTTTTGCTCCACTAAAATTTCGCTACCGTCTTTATAATAACGTGCTGAAATAGTGTTTGTATATTCTGAATTTTCGTTTACAATTCCAAAGCCAAAACCTTTACCTTTTTCTTTGTTTGCAATTTTTCTACGTTGATGTCCTTCCCAAAGTTTGTCTGAAATTGTATATTTTTCATCAACTATTGGTTCTAAAATATCGCCAACTTTTGTAGGCTGTTTTGTAGGTGTTGGAAATTCAAATTTGATAGAATTGTCTAAAAATCCTACAATATAAATTCTTTCTCGGTTTTGAGGTAGTCCAAATTCTTTGGCTTTTAAAACTTGATATTGTACATTTTCATAACCAATAGCTTTTAAATGTTCAATAATTGTCGCCAAAGTTTTGCCTTTGTCGTGTCCTTTTAATTGTTTTACATTTTCCAATAAAAATGCTTGTGGTTTTTTTTCAATTAAAATGCGTTCTATGTCAAAAAACAACGTCCCTCTAGTGTCCGAAAATCCTTTTTTTAGACCTGCTTGTGAAAATGGCTGACAAGGAAAACCTGCTAATAAAATATCATGTTCAGGGATTTGGGTTTCACTTATTTGTGTAATATCTCCGTGAACTTTTTCGTTTGGATAATTTGCTAAATATGTTTGTTCCGAATATTTGTTCCATTCGCTTGTAAAAACACATTCAATATTATTTTTGGAAGCCAATTCAAAACCAAGTCTGATGCCACCAATTCCTGCAAAAAGGTCAATTATTTTTATTTTGTTATTTGTTTTCATTCCAAAATTTTAAAATGTTAGGAATTTCTTCAAATAAATATTCTTCAAAACTAATGATATTTTTCATTGATTTTAAAGTTGCAGAATTTGCAACCCATTCGTAAGTAACCACAATAATATTGTGATTTGCCATTTCTTGGGCTTTGCTTTTAGGAATACTTTCGTCTGCTGTTAAAAGATGTATTTCAGGTATTTTAGTTCGTTCAATTTCTTCTGCAACTTCTTGCCAACGTTCACGCAATGAAGTTTTCATTGTGCCAATAATGGTTTTATTACGTCTTTCTGCGTAACATTTTATGTTTGGCAAAATGCTATCTACTTTTTTGCCTAAACCAAGTGTATCAAATGTCTTACGCCCAACTTTGCTTTGGCTGTCGTATTCATAACCTAAATTTTCATAGATTTTATAAATGATTGCTTCAAAACTTTTTCCTGCTCGTGAACGTCTCGATTGTGTGTTGCTTAAAGAAAGTCTATAAATGTAAGGAAAAACTCGTCCTGCGTATTCGCCACAAATTTCTTTGATAGTTTCAACAAGTTCTTCGCCCTTTTTGTCGGTTATATTTTTGTTGAGTAAAACCTCTAATATTTCTTTTGGTGTTTCTAAAAGTTTGTGTAAATCACGCATTAGAATTGCGTTAAAATTCACTTCGTCTAATAGATATTCTTGCCAAACAATTTCACGAAGTTCAGCAATACATTTGCTAACTTGTTTTGTTTTAATTTGCTTTAAATATTCTTGATTTTCAGAAAGTGCAAATTCTACTATTTCTTGTGAAGTACGAATATATTTAGTCCTGTACTGTTTGATTAAAGCGTCAAACTTCTCTAATTCCTGTTTTGGAATGTCAATTATTACTGGTATTTCGTCTATTTTACTCACTTTTTACTTTAGTTATCTATTGTCGCAAATTTATAAAAAAAAGTTGAGCTTTTACGATGTCAGTTCATATTTGTACGGTCGCTCGTAGCATTACGCCCAACGTTTTGCAGCTTGGCGAAGTGGCGGACTTTGAAGCACTTACTTTCAATTTAGCACGAATGTTCATTTGAAAACCGAATGTTCAATTTAGCACTGAACCCGCCATTTTGCCAAACTGCTGTTGTATGCAGTATTTTTATTGATGTTTTTCAAGTTCATTTAATACTATTTCAGTTGGTATTTTAGTGTTGTAAATGCAATAATTAGTTTCAGTTGATGAAAAAGTGCCATTTTCGTGAAGTTTATTAGATGGAGAACCTCCACCACAAACATTAAAATAATCGCAAGTTTTTTTGCACATTTCAACGCCTTCTAAAATTTCGGAGTATACTTTATTAAACTCGTCATTTTTAAATATATCATTGAATAAATCAACTTTTACGTTTCCAAATATATATTTGCCATTATCAACTGTTAATAATTCAGGTGAAAAAACCGTATAATTACCTGCAATATCTATTGTTATAGTAGACAATGGTTTCACAAGTCCATTTTTATAAACATCACTTTGATAAATTATTGAACTCAAAGAATTTAAATATTCTCTCTGTTGCAATTTTATATCACTATTTTGAATTTTAAGTATAAATTTTTGAAAAAAATCTTTGTACTTTTCAGTCATACCTTTATCCATTGATGTATTTCTATGACATCCTTCTTTTTCTTCAACATTAAATCCAATTGATGTTGCATTAATTTCGTTAAAAAATTCAAACATTTCATCAGGGTAATTTAAACTATATTCTGTTAGTACTGCAATTAATGAAAATTTGATTTGATTTTTTTTAAGCAACTCTATCCCGTTCATAGATTTTTCAAATGAACTTCTACCATTACGATAAAGTCTGTTTTCATCGTTTATGAACTTTGGACCATCAATACTCACTCCAATAGAAATGTCGTATTTTTTTATTAATTCACAATATTCCGAATTTATTAATGTGGCATTTGTTTGAAACGAATGCTGTATTTTTATGTTTGTCTTGTTATACTTTTCAAATTCATTTATTACATTTTCGTAAAATGATGGAGATAACACGGTTGGCTCGCCTGCGTGCCAATTTATGTTTAATTCTTTGTTTAATAAGTCACTTTTCTCTAAATTATCCATTATTGATGGAATTAGATTTATATCAAAAATTTTCTTATTTAATCTATCAGGCAAGTAACAATATTTGCAATCTAAATTACAAAATGGTGTTGCTTGAATAACTAAAAGAACAAAAGGAGAATTTGAGTTCATAAAAATATTTTTATTTGGTAAAAAAGGTAAATGAAAAACTAAAATGTTTTCCATTTACCTAAAAAACATTAGTTTCCAATGTCAATGTATTTCTTCCACGTATCCTTGTAAGTAGAAAAATTCGCAAGGATTTGCGGTGTAGAAATTCCATAAACTTTTTCAAGGTAGCTTTGCATTTTGTTTGGAGAACTTTCTTGTGACATTGCTATTGCACCTGCATTAGCAATTCTTTGTGAAACATTTAATTGTTTCGATTTTGTTTCTATCATTTTAAACAAATTTATAAATTTTGCCTACTCTTGTTCTGCTTTTCGGCTTCCGCAGTAATATTGCATACAACGGAAAAGCATTTGTGCAGGGCGGGCTTTGATAGCACTGTTGCCCCACAAAGCACTAAACCAAATAAAAAGCACCAAAGTTCATTATCAGCACCTTAGCCCGCCTTGCACAAATGCAATGTTAGCGGTTTGTGCTTATTTTCTGAGCTATTGTTGCGCACTAAATCCATTTAAAGGTTTCCAAAACGCAGTTACACACTATTACAAAATAAAATTCTTTTCAAAATTTATTTTATCTTTTTTAGTGCTTTGTTAGTATTTAATCTTGTTGTTGATCAGCAGTTCCCGTTTTGGAAACTCTATGATGTAATTGATTCATTTTTCTTTTAATAAAAGGTAAATAGCACGTATTTTTATTGGAAATACGCTAAGGCAAACAGATTTTGGTTCAATAAACACATAGAATTGTCAAATAATTTCCAAAGCGGGAATTGCTG
>REAG01000185.1 GCA_004294265.1 Cytophagales bacterium
AAAGTATATTTGACAACTTATTAAACAGAATGATGCTTGCTGAACCTTGTGCCAAAAACCAAATTAAATTTGTCTATTGTAACTAAATGGGCTTTTCTATTATTTAAAATACATATATGGGCTTTTCTAAAAAAATATTTATAGATAAACTCACTAAAGGTAAATATAGAGTTGAGGCATTTTATTTGAAATAAGCATTTGAACTTTTCTAAAAATATTATATTAGAGTTTTAATCTTCATTATTAAAAACTTTTGAAATTAAATCAAAAGAACCGTTTATTACTAAATTATTTTTATCAAGACTTACCTTTTCATAAGTTTCAACGGCAGTGAAACCGTTTTGTGAATTACCTTTTTTTACTTCTATTGATTTAAAAAGATACACCGTTTTACCCACTTTTTGTATTTTTACGTTTGCTAAGAATATATAGTCTTTTCCGCCATAACTTACTATTGAATTATCAAGTACTGCTATTTGATTTTTTGTTTGCGTATCTATAAAAGCAGTAAGATACATACCAGGGATAAGTTTATGGTCTTCTTTATCCAAATGAGCATGTACTCGTACAGTTCTGTCAGTTTCTATTTTATGGTTTACAAGAAATACAGTTGCAAAGCGTTCTTCATTAGGATTATTTGACAGTGAAAAACGTACTTTCATCCCTTTTTTAAGTTTTGAAACATCTTTTTCAAATACATTAAGTTCCGCATGAATATGTTCGGTATCAACAATTTTAAAAAGAACATCTTGCGGATTAACATAACTTCCTATATTAAAATTTACATCTGTGACGAATCCGTTTATTGGTGAATAAATGGTAATTATTTCAGTAATATTTTCGGGTGTTAAATTGTTAGTATTTATATTTAACAGTTTTAATTTTTTAGAAAGAGTTTGCAGTTTTGCTCTACTGCTTTGATAATCAGCTAGAGCTTGTTGGTAATTTTTAATGGAATTTATGTTATTTTCCATTAAAGTTTTTTCTCTTTCAAAATCGGTTTTTAAAAATTCTACTTTATTTTTTACATCTAAATAATCTTGTTGTAGAGTCATAAATTCTATATTTTTGATTAATGCAATAGGTTGATTTTTACGAACTTTCATACCTTGTAACAAATCTGATTTTTGAATTGTTCCTCCCATAGTTACCGAAATACTTACTAAATTTTGAGGTGGCACATCCAAAATACCATTCACTTGAATGCTTTCATTTATTTGTTTAATTTCAATTTTTCCTAATTCAATTTTTGCCAAATCATATTGATCTTGCGAAAGTTCTACAAATGTTTCAGTTTGAATATTATCTTTGGTATCATTCATATTTTGAGACATATTTTTATCTTTGCTACAGCTAAAGATAAAAATAGAAATTAAAAATATTTTCAAATGTGTTTTCATGATTTTCAGTAATAAATTATTATTTTAAATATTTTTGTTTAACAGTTTCATAATTTGAATTTACTGGTAAAATACAAGTTATACTATCTGTAATATTTTTTTAATAACCATTTTTCTGTATAAATATACAAAATTGGCAATATAAATAGAGTTAGCAAAGTGGCTGAAAATAAGCCTCCAATTACCACCGTAGCTAAAGGTTTTTGAACTTCCGCACCCGATCCTTGCGATAATGCCATTGGTAAAAAACCTAAAGATGCCACAAGAGCAGTCATAATCACGGGTCTAAGTCGAATTTTTGTACCTTCTTTTACAATCTGATTGAGGTCTATTATCCCGTCATTTTTCAAACGATTAAATTCACTAATTAGCACAATTCCATTCAAAACCGCTACCCCAAATAAAGCAATAAAACCAACACCTGCAGAAATGCTAAATGGCATTTCACGGATTGAGAGTGCTAACACACCTCCAACCGCAGAAAGTGGTACTGCCGTGAAAATAATCAAACTGTGCGAGATTGAATTAAAAGTAAGAAAAAGTAAAATAAAAATTAAAAATAATGCTATCGGAACGGTTATTGCTAGTCGGGCTTTTCCTTCTTGTAAATTTTTAAAAGCACCACCATAATTGATAAAATATCCATCAGGAAGATTAATTTGTTGTTCTATTTTTAATTTTATTTCTTCAACAATACTTTCTACATCACGGTTTCTAACATTGAAACCAACCACAATTCTACGTTTGGTATTATCTCGCTGAATTTGATTCGGTACTACCTTAAAACAAATTTCAGCTAATTGTTTTAACGGAATTTTATCTCCTGCTGGTGAAGTTATAAATAGATTTTCAACATCTTTTATGTTTTCTCTATATTTTTTATCTAACCTTACTACTAGATCAAACCTTCGTTCGCTTTCATAAACTAATCCTGATGATTTTCCTGCAAATGCCATTTGTAAAGTATTGTTTATTTCTACTATTGAAAGTCCAAATTGAGCAACTCTATCTCTATTTATAATTACTTGAATTTGAGGCAAGCCATTGACTGTTTCTTCGTAAATATCTGTTGCACCATCTACTTTCGTAATGATTTTACTTATTTTAGACGCATATTCTGTTAAAACATCTAAATCTTCACCATATAATCTTAAAACTACATCTTGTCTTTCGCCAGTCATTAATTCATTAAAACGCATTTGAATCGGTTGCTGAAAACTAAAAGTAACTCCAGGTATTACTGCTAATTCTTTTGCCATAATATTTGCCAATTCTTCACGATTTGATGCTTTTGTCCATACTTTTTTTTCTTTCAAAATTATCATTAAATCACAGGCTTCCATTGGCATTGGATCAGTAGGAATTTCTGAAGACCCAATTTTACCAACTACTTCTTTTACTTCGTTTGGGAATTTTTTTAGTAATATTTTAGCTGATTTTGTGGCTGTTTCTATTGTTTGTGAGAGTGAACTTCCTGTAAGAACTCGTGTTTCTACTGCAAAATCACCTTCATCTAAAGTAGGTATAAATTCACCGCCCATAGTAAGAAAAATATATAATACAAAACCAAAAAAAAGTAGCGTGAAAGCTAAAGTTAATCTTTTCCAATTCAAGATTAAATCCAAGGCTGGAGAGTAAATTCGTTGAAAAAAATCCATTATTTTGTCAGAAATTGTAATTTTATAACTCAATTTTTTATTCAGAGTTAATGCACTAATCATTGGAATATAGGTAAGAGAAAGTATAAAAGCACCTAAAATTGCAAATGATACCGTTTGAGCCATAGGTTTGAACATTTTTCCTTCTACTCCAACCAAAGCCAAAATTGGAATGTAAACAATAAGTATAATTATTTCACCAAAAGCAGCCGCATTTCTTATTTTTGATGCCGATAAATACACCTCTTCATCCATTTCGTTTTGAGTCAATCTGGTTTCTAATCCAATAGATATTAAATTTAAATTTCTTACTTTAAAATGATGTAAAGTAGCTTCCACAATAATAACTGCACCATCAATTATCAAGCCAAAATCTAATGCACCCAAAGACATTAAATTTCCAGAAACGCCAAATAGATTCATAATACCAATAGCAAAAAATAACGCTAGAGGAATAACTGAAGCAACAATTAAACCAGCTCTAAAGTTACCTAAGAGTAAGACTAACACAAAAATAACTATTAATGCCCCTTCGGCTAAATTAATGCTTACAGTTTTGATTGCATTATTTACCAACTTTGTTCGGTCTAAAAAAGGCTCAATAATAACGCCATCAGGCAATGATTTCTGTATTTGACTTATTTTTTCTTTTATATTTAATATTACTTGTGATGAATTTTCGCCTTTCAACATCATTACGATAGCACCAACCACCTCGCCATCTGTATTTCTAGTCATGGCACCATATCGTGTAGCATTTCCAAATTGAACACTTGCAATATCCCTGATTAATATTGGAAAGCCATTGTTAGTTTTTGAAACTACTATTTTTTGGATGTCTTCAATACTTTTTACCAAGCCTTCAGAGCGAATAAATAGGGCATTGGGTTTACGGTCTATGTAAGAACCGCCCGTATTTTGATTATTTTTTTCTAGTGCGATAAATATGTCGTTCATACTTATATTCATACTGCTCAATTTGTAAGGATTTATTGCAATTTCATACTGTTTGAGAAATCCGCCAAAACTACTTATATCTGCCACTCCTTTTGTGCCTAAAAGTTGTCTTCTTACAATCCAATCTTGAATAGATCGAAGTTCCATAGCATCAAATTTATTTTCAAAACCCTTTTTAGGTCGAATAGTGTATTGATAAATTTCGCCTAAACCAGTTGTAATTGGTCCTAAATAGGGTACTCCAATACTTAATGGAATTTGTTGAGAGGCTAAAATAAGTCTTTCGCTAACTTGTTGCCTTGCCCAATAAATATCAACACCTTCTTTAAAAACAAGCGTTACAACAGAAAGTCCAAAACGAGAAAAAGATCTAATCTCTTCCATTTCGGGTATATTTGACATCCCTAATTCAATTGGAAAAGTAATAAGTCTTTCTACTTCTGGAGCCGCTAAAGAAGGTGTATTAGTAATAATTTGTACTTGATTATTTGTAATATCAGGCACTGCATCTATAGGAAGTTGTGTTGCTGACCAACAACCCCAAACTACTAAACCAAATGTAAAAAAACTTATAATAAGTTTATTCTTAATTGAAAATAAAATTATGTTTTCTAACATTTTTTATAAAGGTTTAACTCTGAATTATATTAACCTGACGTGTATTTATCTATAATTAATTTTTTATAACTTATTGATAATCAACACTTTACGTGAAATCAATTTATAGATATATTGACGTCAAGTTAATAATAATTAATTACTTCATATTTGAAATAATTGATTATTTTGCTACAACAAATTAAATTAATAAGTAATATTTGAATATTAAATTTTTTACTAAAGATATTAAATTATATTCAAATTTTATCTGAAAATAATACTACTGACAAGTAATATAATAAAAAAAATATAATTAATAAATTTAATGTACTACAAATAAATAGTCAATTTCGTTTAGAACAAAAATAAATATTTTAACTAAATATTTAGTTATTAAAATATTACTTATTTTTTATCAAATGATAACAAATATTTTTTAATTAGATATAATTGATTTAACTTTTAAAAAGTTTAATTATACAAATTTAGGATAAAATATTTTATTTACAGAATAATTAAAATAATTTTAAACAATGGAATCCAAAAAACAAACAAGTTTTGATTTTGTAATGAATAAAAATGAAATTCCTGATTTGCTTTCATTTTTCACAAAAGAACAATTAGCGTTTTATAAAAAATTTGAATCAATTAAGCAACTAGAAATGGATTTAAAACGAGTTTCTGAAGAAATGCCTATGGCAATAAAAGCTTATAAAGATGCAATTCAACCTTTTGAAACAAATATTTTGCAACTTCAAATTCAAAAAATTTGTGCCATACATACTTTTATTGAAAGTAATAAATTTAATAAATCAGAATTAGAACTTTTGAAAGAATTTATTATTTTTAGCATTAATATTATTTTTGAAGAATCGTTAGAAAGGGATCAGAAATTGCAACTTATTTTTTTAAAATATGCTGGCATAACTCACAAAAAACTGGAAGATTTATCTCATTTGAAACGAAAAAAAAATACTGAAAATATGTTTAAAAATGTTTTTAAATTGAATTTTACTTATGATTTAAATAAATCTAGAAGTGAAAATTTTAAAGAGGCAAATAGAGTTTTAGAGGAGGAAGCGTTAGAAAAAAATCGAAAATGGCTAGAGGAAAAAGCTAATACGCCAAAAACGAAAGTTGAATTAAAAGCAGAAGAAAAGGCAAGATATTTGGAAGAACTTAAAAATAAATCAATAAAAGGAATTTATATTAAAATGATTAAAAATTTAAATATTGATACTGAACAAAATGTAGCATACAAATCAGAAAAAGAAGATATTTTAAAACAAATAAATACGGCAAATAATGCAAAAGATATTTATAAGTTCTTAAAAATTGAATCAGATTATTTTAAAAACCCAAGCGAAATTATTTCAAAAATTTCATACGAAGAAATTAAAATGTATAATGAGATATTAAATATAATAAGAAAACAATTAGAGTTAGAATTATACATTTATAAATCTAAAAATAAATTGGTGTTTGAAGGAAACTTTTATAAAAATAGCAAACCTCAAAACTTTATTTTAGCTCAAAAATCATTAAAAGAAACTGAAATTTCGATTTTAAAAACTCAAATTTTGGAATTTGAAAAGCCAACTAAAAATACGAAATATCAACTTTTAAATGATGCAAATACTATTTTGGAAAAACGCAAATATAATAACTCATTTGAAACACTAATGGGATTTTAAAACAAAAATATTTTAATTAAGTTCTAATATAAAATAAAAATTATGCAAGATGCGATTCTTCAAAAGTTTAAAAAAGTTACTACAAGTGTAGATAAATGGTTTACAAAAGCCAACGCATATATGTATAATTTTAGGGATGGACATTTTCAATTTCCTTACGTTCCAAACGATCCTGAATTGATGATAGAAGGTATTAAAAAAACACCTTTTGTTACTTTTGATGAACCCATGCAGTGCTTGGAAACAAACTCTGCGATAATGAAAATTAAGCTTAAATTTTTGAATATTGAAGAAGGACTTTGGATGACAGCTACTCATTCGCATTGGAAAGTGCAAACAAAAGTAGTTGCTTTGCCTGTTGAAACCTCTAGTGATTATTATTTTCTTACTTATTCTCGTTCAACAGACGCTATAAATGTAAAAATTGAAGGACATATCCACTCTTTTGAAAACAATAGTCGTTCTTGGACGCTTTATAAATCAACCACCGCATTAGATGCTTTTTTTACTAAAAATTGTAAAGCATTTACTACCCTTTTCATTTTTAATAAAACTTGGATTGAAAAAAATATTAGTAATATTACTGAATTAAATCAAGATATTATTAATCAAATGTTGGATGCAAATACAGCTTACAAACACTATATTTATGATAATGCTCATATAAATAATGAATTTAATGATTTATATTCAAAGTTAAACGATGTGGCGGTTAATCAAATAAATATGACTGAAATTAAGCAACAAGTATATGGTTTAATCCTTGGATTTTTTAAAAAAACAAACCAAAATTCTCCTTTAATAGACAAAAATATTGAAACAATTTCTTCTAGAGAAAGGATTAAAATTGAGCGAATCGAAAAAATGCTTACTCAAACCTTAACAACTGGTTTTTGTGGATTAGAAGCTATTTCAAAAGACTTTGATATTTCTCAAACTAAATTAAAAAAGCACTTTAAAATAGTTTTTGATGATTCCGTTTATAGTTATTATCAAAAAAAACAAATGGAACTGAGTGTGGAGTTTTTAAAACAACAAATCCCGATTCAAAAAATAGCCGAAATGTTGGGCTATGAAAACGCAGGTAAGTTTTCGGGCAAGTTCAAAGATGTTTTTGGTGTTTTGCCAAGTAAATATTTTTAAAAATAAATATTTTGCTTACAATTCATTTGCTTCTATTAATGCCTGCATTTCAATCTCGGGCGTTATTCTAAAATTTGTTAATTTGATTTTTTGAATATATGGTTTTATTGAAGGAATAAAACCATATAATTTTGCTTTTATTATTACTCCAATTGTTCCTGTAAACTTTAATTCTAAAATCTTTGCAATCTTTCTTGCTTTAAAATCATCTAAAATTAAAATGCTATTTTGTGTTTCTAAAGCCAAAGCAATAGCGCTAGATTCGCCTTTATCTAATTGTAATTCCAATAATTTTTGAACATTATTATCTGCTACATTTTTAATTTTTACCCATTCGGGTAGTGATTCTCCAAATTCTTTAGCAATATCAATTGTAGTAATAATTTCTTCATATACATTAAAAAGTAAGTCAAGTTCGCCAATATTTTGAAGTATAACGAAACAACTG
Source organism: Cytophagales bacterium (assembly GCA_004294265.1). Lineage (GTDB taxonomy): Bacteria > Bacteroidota > Bacteroidia > Cytophagales > UBA9547 > REAG01. The sequence continues at coordinate 7,901 of REAG01000185.1, forward strand.
GTATCAGCAATAATTATACTACGCATTAGCAACGTCTAGTTTTAAATCGCTAGAAGGAAAATTAAATAAAGAAATATTTTGTTTTCCTATCATTTCTATAAAAGTTCTTTTTGATAAACCTGCAACTTCTGCCGCTTGCCCCATAGAAAGTTTTCCTTTTTCATAAAGTAGAGCCGAAAAAAGAAATATTAAATTAGTATCTTCATTTTCTATGCTATCTGGTAAATTTATGGTTAATGTTTTCATATTTTATTATAAATTTATCCAAATCTAATAATATTTTGTGTTATTAATAAAATTTATTTTAAAACAACAAATCCCGATTCAAAAAATTGCAGAAATGCTTTGCTACGAAAATGCTGGTAAATTTTCGAGTAAGTTTAAAGATGTTTTTGGGGTTTTGCCAAGTAAATATTTTTAAAAATTGTATTTTTTTTGTTTTTTTTAAGTTAAAATATAATTATTCGCAGTTAATATTACATTATTTTTATTTTTTGGGCTTATTGGGCTATTTCACTTAAAAATAGTTTGGAAAGCATAGATTTTTTTGTATATTTTTGAAACATTAAAATTAAATGCATCAAATTCTTGATAATTAAAACTAATGTTATTATTACATTACTTAACCCAAACCAATATCAATTACATTATAAACCCAATTTAATTTTATACAAATCTTTTAAATAATATGAAAAAAATATTACAAATATCTACTTTAAAATTTTCTATTTTATTTTTTTATAATAAATATTATTTTAAATATTCTATTTTTTAATTATAAATATATGATTTAATTTTTACTATAATTTGTAAAAATTAAATACTAATATAATTTTATTCAAAATGAAACTTTGAATAAAATATGACATAAAAATAATTATTTTAGTTTCCTGTATTATTACTTAAAAATATTTATGCAAAAAAAAATACTTGAAAAAGTCAAAAATTTTACCAATGATATAGATAATTGGTTTGCGAAAGCAAATAATTATATGTATAATTTCAAGGATGGACATTTTCAGTTTCCTTATGTATCTAACGACCCAGAATCGATGATTGAGGGTTTGAAAAAAACGCCTTTTGTTACTCACAACGAATCTTTGCAGTGTTTGGAAACAAACTCGGCTTTTATGAAAATAAAACTAAAATATTTGAAACTAAACGATGGATTGTGGCTTACTTCCACTCAGTCATCTTGGAAAGTAAATGTAGTTGCGATTGCTTTGCCGCTCGATAATCCGAGTGATTATTACTTTTTGACTTATTCTAGACTTACGGATAATGTTCAAATTGTGATGAAAGAAAGCGAACATTTATTTGAAAATAACAGCCATGCTTGGACTTTTTATAAATCAAATTCGGCTTTGAATGCCTATTTTCAAAAGAAATGTAAATCTTTTGCTATTGTTTTTATGTTCGATAAAAATTGGCTTGATGCACATATTTTGAATCGAACACACTTAAATATTGATATTATAAATCAACTTTTGGAGGCTGAAAATGCTTATAAAAATTATATTTATAATGATGATATGATAGATACTAAATTTAATAATTTGTATCTTGATGTGAATGATATTGCAATTAACGACATAGATATAGAACAAATACAATCGAAAGTATTGACTTTAATTTTAGGTTTTTTTGAAAATATTGCTTCTATTAAATTGCCTCAAACTTACTTAGAAAATATTAAATTAAAAGATAGAACTAAAATTGAAAGAGTTGAAAAATTATTATGTCAGACTTTAACAACTGGTTTTTTAGGAATTAATAAATTAGCAAATGAGTTTGAAATTTCTCCTACAAAACTCAAAAATGATTTTAAAAGTGTTTTTGGAGTTGGTATTTTTAATTATTATCAAAAAAAGCAAATGGAATTGAGCATTGAATTATTAAAAAACAAAACGCCAATAAAAAAAATAGCTGAAACATTAAACTATGAAAGTATAAGTAAATTTTCCACTCGTTTTAAAGATTTCTATGGCGTTTTGCCAAGTAAATATCATTAGAAAATTGAACTATTTTGATACTATTTATAACTAATTAAAGTAATTTTAAAAAAATGTCCGCAAGGGATATTTCTGAATTAAATTCTTTAATTATTAATTTTAAAATACTATATTTTTGTAAATTAAATCTTAAATCATAAATCATAAATCATAAATCATAAATCATAAATCATAAATCATAAATCATAATTCTTAAATCATAAATCTTAATTCTTAATTCATATTTCATATTTCTTAACTCTTATTTCTATGTTTAAAAAAATATTAAAAGCTAGTTCAATTGCTTTATTATGCAGCACTGTTCAAATTACAAATGCCCAAACCCATTATTCGATTGCTCGATTGGGCACTGGTGCACAAGGAAATTTTACTGAGAATGATAAGTTTAATTTCCCCAATGGTGTAGCAGTCGATAGCGATGGTAAAATATTTATTGCAGACACCGACAATTTTAGAGTGCATGTTTGGACGCAAAGTGGAACCAATTTTGGCTATTTCAAAACGATGGGTGAATTTGGCAACTCGGACGGAGGATTAAATAAACCCGCTGGCGTAGCTATTTATCAAGATAAAATATTTGTGGCAGATAAAAAAAATCATCGAATAGAGATATTTACGCAAAGTGGTGGTAATTTTGGATTTTATGCGCGCATAGCAGGCAGTCCAAATATTGGCGGATATAAAGATCAACCAGGACCTCTAAACACAGAATTGGATGAACCAATGGCGGTTGCGGTTTCTCCTAATGGCACTATATATATATGTGATAAAAATAATTCTCGAATACAAGTGTGGACACAAAGCGGCACTAATTTTGGATATATCGCCACCATGGGAACCACTGGTACTTTAAGTTCGGATAATGATAAGTTTTATTTTCCCTCCGGCATTGCCTTAGATGCTTCTGGCAAAATATTTGTTGCAGATTTAGGCAATTCTAGGGTGCAAGTTTGGACGCAAAGTGGCATTAACTTTGGCTATTTCAAAACCATAAACACAATATCAGTTGCTGGAACAAGCACTCAAATGTTAGGCAATCCGCACGGTGTAACGATTGGTTCGGATGGTAAAATATATGTAGCCGATGCTAATAATGCTCGCATTCAAGTTTGGACACAAAGCGGTTCTAATTTTGGATATTTTGCTACAGTTGGTAAAAATGGCAATGGACCTGATGATCTGTTTTATCCTACGGGAGTTGCTGAAGATGCAAATGGAAAATTGTATGTAGTAGAAAATTATGGAAATCGCATCAATATATTTGAAAAGTGTTCAAAACATGGCGTTTCAGCTGGACCAATTATTGCAACACAACCAATCAATCAAACATTATGCCCTAATGGAGCTGGTTATTTTCAGGTTTCTGCAACGGGGGTTGGTACATTAACTTACTTATGGTCATTTGGCGATATTACTACCGAATATTTGCAAACTGCCAATCCTGGTAATTATACTGTTACGGTTTCTAGCGGTTGCGGGAGCGTAGTTTCCAACACGGTTGCCCTTACACCTGGCGGCATCACAACAAGTTGGGTAACTCAACCAATTAGTTCTCAACAAATTTGCTCTGGAACTACTGGCACAATTTCTGTTTCTGCCACAGGTACAAACGTAAAATACCGCTGGTCGAGTTCAGTAACTTCTACTACTTCAACAATTGCGGTTTCGAGCGATGCGACTTATTATGCTTATGCCAAAGGCGATTGTGGTCAGGAAATACAATCTAATCAATCGAGCTTAAGCGTGATTGCATCTACTTTTATTTATGAAGCACCAAGATCTCAAACCATTTTAGCTACTGCCTCTGCTAATTTAAGTGTAGGAGGGATTGGTGTTGATTTAACCTACAAATGGAGCAGTGGAGAAACTACGCCAGTTATCCGTAATAAACCAGTTGGAGAATATACAGTTTCGGTTATTGGATTTTGCGGAGTTAAAACCGCAACTGCTATTTTATCAATTAATACATTTCCATCATCAAAAGTTGTGTTTCCAAACAATGATGTGAAAACAGTTGCAGGAACTTCTGCGACTATAACTTGGCCAAAATTAATAGGAGCAATAACTTATTGTATGCGTTTTGTAAAAGTTCTTCCTTTTACGCCTGCCATAGCTAATATTTGTGGATTGGATAGAGAGGAATATTTGTTTGTGCTTTCAGCGAGTGGTTTAAGAACTGAAAATACGACTGAAACTGTATATTACGAAGTTTTGGGCGTAGATGCAAATGGCAACAAGTCCGATTGGTCTGATACACAAACGATGGTTTTGAGAACAGATGCAACCACAAATTTGAATTATGAATTATTAGTTATGAATTATGAATTTTTGATAGTTCCAAACCCTTCTACAACAGGAGAATTTAAAGTTAGCAATGGTAAATCTGTAACTATATATGATATGTTAGGAAAAGTTATACTCAAAACAAACGAAAAATCATTTAACATTTCAAGCAAAGGCATATTTATTGCTCAAGTTGAAACTGCAAATGGCGTTAAGTTTGTGAAATTGGCGGTGGAATAATTATTAATTATTAATTATTAATTTTCTTACGCAAGATTTAAAAGCCTCACCCCAACCCCTCTCCAATGGAGAGGGGCTTTGCTTACGCAAAATTAAATGCGGAAGTAATCTCCCCTTCGTGGATTAGGGGGCTTTGATTAAGCAAGATTAAATGCGACAGCAAGTTCCCTCCCCTTGGGGAGGGTTAGGGTGGGGCTTTAACTAACCATTAACCATTAACCATTAACCATTAAAAATTCTTTCCGTTATCGGTTCTGCGGAAAAAATGTATTAAAATAGAACCTTAAACCAAGTTACTGAATTCTGAATTATACAAATTGCTATAAATGCAATTTCTTTCGGAGTTGAGGACTTTAAAAACAATTTAAAATTATGTTCAAAACAATTCAAAAATTGGCTCTTATAGGAGCTATTGCCGTTCAAACTATCGCTTTTGCGGGTGGTTCAAATATATCTACAAATTGGAATCCAACCAATTTATTTGTCAAAGCAACCAATGGTACTATTACAAAAGGTAAAATCATTGTAACAACTACTCATCCTAGCTCAAGTCATACAGGTGTTGTTACAACTACCTCGAGTATTACATATTCCACAAATACCCTATCGCCTTTGGGAATTAATATGCCTAATTATAGTCATATTGGATATATTACTACTTCAGTTATTGGTTATACCATAGATTTAACAAACAATACATCTATCGAAACCATTACGGGAAGTTTACAATTCGATAATAATACAAATTGGGATTATTTTACTGGATCTATGCCGTTTAGAATCGAAACGCAAGCACCTAAGCCTTTTGTAACAAAATGGAATGTTAGTGGTTCTTTTTCACCATTGCATTTTCTTGCACAAACCACGGGAGTTGTTAGTTATAATTGGACGAGTTCTAACCAATTTGGCTCTGGAACATTTAACAATGCTACTTATGGAAGTGTAGTGCCTGCCAATATACCGGATGGTGAAATATCATTAAGTATCAACGGCACAAACTTCAAACGATTTGCGGTGGCTTATGAAGGTAGATGGGCTTTTAATGATGTTTTACAATGGGGAAGTGCAGAATGGTCGAGTATGGAAGCTGCTTTTGTAAGAATACCATTTGCGAGTGCTTTTTCGGCAACTGATATACCTAATTTAAGTAATGTTACTAATGTTAGTTATATGTTTAGTGATAGTGAACTTAAAAATATACCTAACATAGGAGCCTGGGATATGAGTAATGTAGAAAATATGAGTTATATGTTTAAAGGTGCTATATATATAAATCCAACCATCAGTGGATGGAATACTGCTTCTGCCACAAATATGGAAGGAATGTTTGAAGATGGATATTCTTTTAATCAAAGTATTAGCGGTTGGTATGTAAATAATGTTACTAATTTCAACAGAATGCTTGCAACAGCCGGAACTTTCAACCAAAACCTTGCAGATTGGGGTACAAAATTAAAAAGTGGTGCTAGCATGGTAAATTTTGCTAGTAATGCAGGCATAAGTGTTCCTAACTATGATTTAATGTTGAAAGGTTTTAGTAAAACGAATGCCACAAATATTAATTTATCAATAAACAAACATTATTGTACTGCATTACCGGAAAGAAATATTTTAACTTCCGCTATTGGGGTTGGTGGCAAAGGCTGGACAATTACCGATAACGGAGATGCAAGAGCTGGAATTACAAATAATATCCCTTCTCTAATTGTGTTAAACAAAGGTCAGAGTGCTACCATACAAGTAGCTGCCACGGGAGCTAGTTTAACTTATAATTGGAGTAATAGTTCTTCGACTTCAGCACAATTTAATACAACTACACCAGGTTCTTATACAGTTACAATAACTTCACTTTCTTGTCCATCTACCGTTACAAGCGAAGCCATTACAGTAAAATATAATTTAAGCATTACAGCAAGTAACTTTAGAAGAAGTTATGGTACAGAAAATCCTGTTTTCACTTCCACTATCGTAGGATTAGTAGAAAATGATGTACTAACCCCTATATTTAACACTTTAGCAACAAGCACTACTGGTATTGGTATTTATGCAATTGAAGTAACTGCTACTGGAATTAACAAAGATAGATATGAGTTACCTACTTATAAAAATGGCGTTTTAACAATTACTAAAGCCAATTTAACTTTAACAGTTGATAATTTTAGTAAAGTTTATGGCACAGAAAACCCAAGTTTTACGGGTTCTTTTGCTGGAATAGTAAATGATGATATATTTACTCCAAGTTTTAGCACAACCGCAACAAGTTTAACTGGTATTGGAACGTATGATATACTTGCAACCGCTACAGGAGCAAACATTAATAATTACCAATTAATAATTACTAATTCAGTTTTAACCATTACCAAAGCTAACCTTACTGTAACTGCCAATAATTTGAGTAAAACATATGGAGCAGTAAATCCAACCTTTACAAGTTCAGTTACAGGTATTGTAAATAACGATGCTATTGATTTGAGTTATACAACCGCTGCTACAGAACTAAGTAATATTGGCACTTATTCTATTTCCGTTTCTGCAACTGGTGTAAATATTGATAATTATGAATTAATTATTAACAAAGGTCTATTAACCGTTATTCCTATTATTTCTTCTGCCACAGTTTCGGGTGTTTCTGCCAACGGTGTTTTAACTTCAGCTACAAGCAT
>REAG01000063.1 GCA_004294265.1 Cytophagales bacterium
GCAGCGGAGTTCTCGGCGTTCAACGGCGTGTGTAACACGCGCTCCGTTGGACAAGAGAACGGAGCGAAGCGAAGTTCTCTTGTCCAACGGACAGGGCTTGGCGAAGGCGGGGAGTTCTTAGCACATAAGCCCAAATAATTACAAAAGCCCCTTTTTTATTCCAAAGTTCAATAAACCACTTCCGCCCCACTTTTGCCAAACCCATGTTGTGTGCAGTATTTTTTTAGGTTTTTATGTCTGAACTTATAAAATTCTGTCGCCCAAATTGCTGTCAGTTTTGTTAGTATTCCTGCGTGAATTACCAATTCATCTCTGTAAATGCAAGTTGTGTCGCTTGTTGGAATTAGTTCAATTCTGTTGTCCCAAGTATTTACAAAACCTCCTTTTTCTCTTGTTTGAATTACAAATTTGTTTCTGTCAATTTTCTCCCAATAAATAAAATGACTACCTATTGGTATAAAACTAATGGATAGATTAAAACTATCTGTTTTGGCTTCTAACCACTTTTTAGGAACTTTATATTTATTTTTTGGTTTTAATTTTCCTTTTGGATTGGAAATTTTAATCATAAATTCAGGCAGTTGATAAGCATCCCAAATTTCTTGACAAGAACAATCCAATTTACTTTCAAATGTTAATTTTTGCCCTGTTTTCTTTCTGTTATTACTTTCAATTTTCACTTTCTCTTTACTTACTACAACATTTTTATTTATGGTACACCCCTGTAAAATGGAAAACAGAAATACGATAATTTTAATCTTATTCATTTGGGTCTTTTCTGATTAGTCCGAAAAATAATACAGTTGCATAAGCCCACATTAGCCAAGAGCCAAATGTTGCTCCGTCTGTTGCAGGAAGATTTGGAAATACCCAAGCAAAAAATTCAATACAGAATGTATCTAAAATCATTCCAGGCAAAACAGTTAATACAGCCGACTGGATTGCTTCTAATTTTGATAGATGATATTTATTGAAAATAAAGTTTACTAAAATGCCTAAAAATGGTATCACGCTAATATACAAACCTGCCAAAACAATTGGATTTTCTGTGAGGAAAAAATATTGTCCAGCAAACCTAAATGCTAATGTAGCAAGCAACCAAACTAAAAAACCTGTTGTAAGGCTAAAAACTTTGTAATTCATTGTTTTATTTTTTGTTAAAAATTTGAAGTTAGACAACTTGTTAAAGAAAACTGCGAAGTATTGAAACTTTTATTTAAGAATTTTTTATTCAATTTCATTTTTACTTAATAACAGTTTATTGATTTTGTGTATCTGAACCCAATGAACAATTATTAATATACAACAAATAACTCCCGATATTTGTCCAACATAATTTGGGATAAACCACATTATTTGAGTTACGCACCAACCAATACCCGTTACCATTCCATAATCTTTTACATTGGAAAGTTTTTTATTGGTTTTTGCTTCTGCTTCAATAGAATTTGAAATATCAATCACAATAAAAAAATCTTCAATAAAATTGAATGGCAAAAGAAACATATACCAAACGGTTTTGGGTTTTGCTTTTCTATTTTCTGGTTTAATTAGTGTTAAACAAGTTTGTAAGGTTTTAACGTAGAGTGCCACGATAATTAGAAATATTGCTATAATTACAACATTTATAAATATTTCTAAACCTCCAACAGGAGGTGTGGTATTCAAATTGGTTATAGATGTTGTATTACCAAAATAAGGCATAATTGCCCAAATTACGAGTAATATAGTTAATGATAATTTGATAAGAAAATTCATATTTTTAATTGCTTCAAAAAATAATTCTCGTAAATAAAATTTTGATTGGTATGTTTCTAAATTTCTATTTTTCTACTTTCTAATATGTAAGCAAATAAAAGCCCTAACCCTGCACCCCAAAGTATCCAAGCACTACCGTTTAAGGCTACTTCAAAAGAATTACTGTATAATTGTCTAAACCAAGCAAGAGCAATTCCATCAAGTAGTGTTGCTGTGATAGTCATTACAACAACTGGTTTTAGAAGTTCGTCCAAACTTGATTTCATAATAAACTTCGCAATAAACATAGAGGCTAATGTTACTGGAATAGCAAGAAAAAAGAATAAAAACATTTTTGGATTACCTTCGGAGAAGACACTTTCGCCACAAAATTTAACAATCAGGGCTGCATTTAGCCAAAACACAACTCCGAGAATTATAGACGTGATTAATTTAGAATTTTTCATTTTACGATGTTTAAATTGTGAATGGTAAATCTTACCACTGCAAAGGTCGTAAATTGAGTAGAGAAATTTTAGACGTTACCGTTTAATGATAATTTTTTAGTTGCATTTTTATTAAACTCTGTTGTCATTTTTTTTAGTTCAGTCATATAACTTTCAAGCCATTCATAAGTCAAAGTTTCTTCTGTTATCTGTAAATAAAAATTCTCTATGGTTAAATTTAGTACTATTTTCGCCAAGTTTGAGTTGTCATCAAGTCCAAGCATTTCAGCCCAAATCTCCAAAATTGCTTCCCCAACTATTTTATTTGATTTTTCAAAACAGGCTTTAAATTGTTTTTCAGTTCTATTTATTCGCAACTGACGATTAAACAACAAATCAATTTTAAATTCTAAAAGTAAATTTAATAAGTCAGGAACTACATTTTTGCAAAGTATTTCTTTCAATGCAATAAGTTTCGCTTGTTCAAGGTGATAGTCAAGCAAAAAACCTACAAAAATGTCAAGGTCTACAAAATGATGATAAAAAGATGATTTATTGATGTTCACTTCTTTGGCAAGAACTTCAATTTTCAGCCCTTTTGCTCCTTGTTTTGCAAAGGTGTTGTAACCGCACAAAATCCAAGGTTCTTTACTGTCAGTTTTCATAGTAATTTGTTTGGTTTGTTGTCGGGTTTAATATTGCACACAACGAACAGGGCTTTGTGCAGGTTGGATAATAGAATTCCGTCTGCCCATAACTGCTGTTGATAATTGCAATATTGCTGATGTTTTGTTCATTAGCCAAATTTATAACGTCCTGCTGGAACTGAAGCTATATAGTAGCACAAATGATGAGGCTTATTCCGTCTGCCCAACTTGCACAAAACCCCTTGTTGTGCGTTCGTTGCTTTACTTCTGGTGAGCTTTTGATTGAACTTGCATGAAATCTTCAAATTTTGTAAAATATTCAAGTCCCAAAACTAATAGCATTGAGCTTATTGAATATACTTTCTGCATTATAAAGGCTAATTCCAAAAAACTAAAGCCATAAAAGAAAAAGAAACTGTAATAGGTCAATAAGCATATAACACAGAAAAATTTAAGAAAAATGTGTTTTGTCTTAAAGATAAAAAAAGTAATTATAAATAATCCAAACAATGTTAAAACAATTGAAATAGTTCCAAGGTCGTGGTAAGGAGTTGCAATTAAGAAAATAAAAAAGATGTTAGCAAATCCTATATATTTTATGACACTTGCCCATACTTTTAAAGAAAACTTTTTTGACATATTTATAAAAAAAAGTCCGTAGCCAACTGATTGGAATGCCATTCCAAGAATAGCCCAAATCCTGCCAGTATTCTCTAACCCATTTATCGCTTTTGTTGCAAACAAATTGCTAATAAAATTTTTTGTCCAGCCAAAACCCATTGATTTTTTGTCAAGCAGTGAACCACCTGGATACTTTGATGCTGCGATTATTAATAAAATTGCTGACATTACTAAGCATATCAAAACAGAATACTTTTTAATCATTTTAAGGTGTATCGACAAAAATTATTGATGTTTAAGTGAGACGTTTGCAATGACGCACAACTCTGTAATATACGAAAGTTTTGGCGTACTTCTTGTATTTATTTGAACAATACGCATATTTTACGACACTATTTATATAGTAATTTTTGCGTTGTATTAAGTTTTTCTAATACATGATTGCACTTTTCGTATCGTAACTTTTGTATTGTTTTCACGTTCACAAACATAAGTATTTGGTT
>REAG01000064.1 GCA_004294265.1 Cytophagales bacterium
AATCAGACCGCACGGGCGGCATCGCGCCGATGCGGGGGAATTTTTTGAAATGAGTTTACTTTTTCAACAGTTCATCAAACAGTTCTCTAATTTTAGTGTCGCTGGGTCGTGGCGCGTCGGCGTTGATTACTTTGCCAGTTTCACGAGCAGTTCTGCTAATCCTTTACTCTCTACTCTTGGGGCATTGGGATAAGCCAGTTTTCCTTGCTTATCAAAAATCATGTATCGTGGAATAGAATTTATTTTTTGCTGTTTGATAAATTCATTGACTTCTGCATTGGTTATTAAATAGCTATTCGGATATGCTTCTAAACCCTCTTTCTCGTTGGCTTTTTTCCATTGTTCAAATACTTTATCAATAGACAAATACACGAAAACCACATTCTTATCTTTCAAGTCCTGGCGTAACTTAGCCGATTGAGGCATCGCCGCTCGGCATGGTGCACACCAGGAAGCCCAAAAATCTACATAGAGAACTTTACCTTTATGAGCCTCTAAAATTTGTTTAAAACTTTGTTTTTCCTTTGCGGTATCCATCAATACCAACGATTTAGCCTCATTTCGGGATTCGTCAAATTCTAACGCATATCTATCCCGCATTTGATTTACCATACTGCTATCTTTGACATCTTGCTCAAATAACTTAAAGTATTTTAAGAAGTCATTTCTTGAAAATGCACCTACAATTCGATTAATTTCTCGGGTTAATAAGTAGTTCTTTTCTCTCTGTGGAAATAATACACTATTTTTTATACGATTGTAAGACTGCCTATAATCTCTGTTTGTGCCGTCCCGTAGAAATAAAAAATCAGACTTTTTGGTAATAAGATTATCGGCAGTTATTCCTACAAACCTGTTGTGGTTATAATCAAAAATAGTCGAAGAGCCTTGCGCGTCTTCAAGGATTTTTCGTAACTCTACATCTGAGATAAGGCCATTTTCTGACTTTACGAGTTGAGAAAAATAGTAATTTTTTGATTTGTAAAAATCATAAGGAATTTGAGAAATTAGATTTTGACCATGCAATGAGTCTAAAATATCATTTTCTGTATTCAGCAGCACACGAACTTTATTTGATAAGTCTTTCTTAGATTTTTCAATTAATTTGTCTCTAAGTTCCTGTCTATCAAGTTCGCTTTTTTTTGCTGCACTTATATCAACATTAATGAAAACTCCCGGATTGAGGTATCTGCCAAACAATGAGTATTTTTCGTTCATGTATTTTCGCCGAAAATAAGAAGTAAAATAAGTATCATACGGAGACTGATTCCTGTTGGTAATTGTTAAGATTGGTTGTTTATTTTGGTATCGTATTGATACTGAATCTCCTTTCTGTATGACAAATTCATCTACATCAATGAAATTTACTCTGTGACTAAGAATAACATAATCGCTATTTACATCAATAATAGCTACTTGCTTTTTTTTATCTGGATTCAACTTTATATATGATTGTTTACCATTATCACTTATAAAAATTTCTGGGGATTCCATAGACACTTCCATTCCATTCCATACTTTAAAAGTATTATCTATTCCGATTGGAGGCAGGATAGAAATAGCAATAAAATTATTGTTAGATTCTTGTGAGAGAACAGCAAAGTGAACCAAGAGGAAAAACACTGTTTTTGTCAGCCGTTTCATAATGTAAAAATTAATTGTAGATGCTAAAAATAAATTTTAGGATATTGATTTTGTGTGAGGCAGAGTACCAACAAATCTGGTAAAACTGGTCAGTACTCTGCAACAGGCTTATCCTTAACAATTTACACACCAAGAAGTACTACTACAGCTTTCACAACACCAATTACCTCCATAGCCTGGCTGACCAGCCTGCCATTTTGCTGCTTGTGCAAAGGTGGCGAAGCTACCCTTGCCTGTAATGGTTACAGACCCGCCCCCTTCTACTTTCGCATGGCACGTTGCACCTCCGCTTACATTCTTCATTTCACCCCGTGTCAGGGCAAAATCACTAAAATTTGATAATGTGTTCATTTTGTTTGAAAATTTATTTACTTGATTCGCGCAAATCCTTTGTTAGAGAACACGGCCATGAGCTTGGGTAATTCGGCCATACATATCAGGATATTTGGTCGAATTGCGATTCGGCGTTCCGATGGTAAAATCAGACCGCACGGGCAGACCCGTGCCGATGCGGGGTATTTTTTGGAATGAGTTTACTTTTTCAATAATTCATCAAACAGTTCTCTAATTTTATGGTCGCTAGGTCGTGGCGCGTCGGCGTTTATTACTTTGCCATCTTTGCCTATCAGCATATAGCGAGGTATTGAGTTGATTTTGAAATGCTTTAATATCTTTGACTGCTCTCCCGAAGCTAATAAGTAGTTGGCTTCTCTTCCAATTCTTTTAGATTCAATGGCCTTTTCCCAGTTATTCTGATTTTTATCTTGAGATATAAAAACGAATTTGATATCCTTAGACTGATATTCTGACAGTAGTTTTAAAGTTGTAGGAAACTCTTTAATACATGGCCCACACCAACTCGCCCAGAAATCTATATATATCAATTTTTTATTCGTATTCATCAATAAATCATTCCACACAACCTCTTTTTGAGTTTTGTAGTCATATAACAGTGCATTTGCTATTGTCGATTTTTTTTCACGGTCAATAGATTTTGACATTCTGCTATACTTTTTTATCTCATCTGTTAAAACAGAATTATTGTCTGTTTTAAGATAATTTTCTGTCATTTTATCAATACTTGAATCATTGTTTCCAACAGAGAATTTAATAATCTCATACAAGGCTAAATCCTTCGAAGTGCCCGAGAAATAACTTTCTGCAAACTTATAAGTCTCCAAAGGGATATCAGTTGGGGCTAAATAAAATGTTTTTGCTTGAATAGCATTGGCATATTCAGGAATATCGCAAGCACTATCATCTATTCTCATTCTATCTATAAACTGCAAAATGTTTGTCATTCCGTTGAATATATTTTTACGAGAATCTTTTTCAATATACAGATATAAAAAATCTGAATATTGACGATAGTAAAAAGCCTTTAACGTTTTATCTTTAAACTCATTGCTTACTGGGTGTTTTGTGGCGTATTTTTCAAAAAAAACACACCTGTCTTTATATATTTTTTGAATTTTTGTAAGTCGTAACACAGGAGAATCTTTTTGAAATGGGATGGGTACATAAATCCCTTCGTAATTTCCTAAAACAGAAGCCATAGCAGGATAAAAAGCAAGCTCATTATTCCTTATTTCACTACCTTTAACAGTCGCTACTGTTAAATTATTTTCTTTTTTAAGAAAAATATGTTCCCCTCTATTAATAATAAAAGTATGATGTATAAACTTGTTTAATGAGATATCGGTTGTTACTAAGCTAATAGGCAGCTGTTGTTGGAAAGTAAGCGTATCTTTTATTAATTCTTTTTCATAAGGGATACTTGCCTCATCAACAACTGAAAAATACTGAAAAAAAACACTGTTCTTTTGAGGATTCTCTATATGTATTTTCGTGTTTTTGGATAAAGAGTCGCCAGATACCTCAATTGTTTGAGATGATACTTTTTTGCAAGCGATTTGTTGTAGTCCCAACAAAGTAATGAGAAATGCGAAATAATTTTTCATTTGGTATGACTTTTTCAAATTATTAAACTGTAAAAGTTGCTGTGCTTAGTTAAACACAGCAACTTTACTTAGGTTTTACTATACGCAACTTGCGCAGCACCAGCCATAACCAGCACCATTTTCATTTGCAATGGATTTGGCTTCGGCCATCGAGAAGTCAGTAGGCCCTTGATAACGTGTTCCACAGCCTTTGCAGCCGCCAGACCAGTTAACAACGGCACACCCCCCCCGCTTACACTCTTCATCTCACCCCGTGTCAGGGCAAAATCACTGAAATTTGATAATGTGTTCATTTTGTTTGAAAATTTAAAAGGTTTGAAAATTTATTTACTTGATTTG
>REAG01000186.1 GCA_004294265.1 Cytophagales bacterium
AGCTATCGTATTAAGACCATTTGAAAAGGTTCCGCCTCCAACGCCTGTACTCCAAATTACGCCTGATGCCACAGTTACGGTTGCTCCTGTCAAAGTAATATTGGGAATATTTTCGCAAAAGGTTTCAGGTATTCCTGCATTTAATAAAGGGGGTTGTGTTATTGTAATTTTTGCTGAATCTAACCTCGCAGCACAAACACCAGTAGCTCCTGAACTTAAATAAACCGTAATAGGAAGACCCGTAGTGATAGCATTATTGCTTTGAGCTTGCGTCAATCCAACCAATACATTAGGCAAACTCCCTGAATTTAAGGAATAATTAAGCGGCAAAGATGATGACCATGTTCCTGTTCCTGTTCTGCTTAATCCTGCAAAATTTACACTTAGATTATCCCCACAAATAGTCGGATTTTTATTAATAGTACCATTTGAACCTGTAATCGTTACACCCGGAATCGTGGTTAAAACTATATTTTTATTGGCAAACTCATTGTTACAGCCTGCAAAAGTAGTGGTAAATTGAAAGCCTAAAGTAGTAGATAAATTTACAACATCTAATCCAGATACTGAATAAACCGTAGTTCTTCCATTATTGGAGCTATTGATAAAAGTTCCAGAACCATTTATTGCACTCCAACGTCCACTATTTGAAACAGTAGTAGTTCCTGTTAAGGTTATAAATTGTCTATCTCCACAAAAGGTTTCTGTTGTTCCGCCTAAATTAATGGTTGGGGCTGCATAAAAAGTTATGATTTTACTATCAGATACCACTGCACACGAACCAACACCTGCTGCAGTTACAAAAATGGTTACCAATTTATTGGTAACTCTTTCTCTAACTGAAGGAAAATAGATTGGATTTCCACTTATAGTATTATTTGTTAAAATTATATTACTAGAGATGGTTCCTAAAACAGGCACTGCATTTGATAATCCCCATGTTACATTTGGAGCAGTTCCTGTAACTGTCATACCTGCTCCAGAGAGCGTAATTGCTAATAAATTATCGCATAAAAGTTCATCAGGTCCAGCATTAATCACTGGTTTTCCTGTAATTGAAACCGTTACGGCATTAGAAGAACGATTTGAACAAACACCGCTTCCTTGGGTAAGTAAAACAAAGCGAACTTGTCCTAATGAAATATCAGCAGATGTGGGTACATATTGTATTGAAGTACGGTCGTTAGCTGGGTTAATTGCTCCAATTCCTGTAGCTGACCATATAATTGAAGGTGCTCCCGTAAATGTTCCTGATAATGGAATAAATGCAACATCCGAACAAACTTCTACTGGAAAACTTGTAATGGTTGCCAAAGGTGCCGGAAATAATGTAAAAGTTACCTCATCCGTTGGCAAAGATGCTGACGAGTAAAATCCAGACAAATCAGTAGCTCTTAATCTGAATGTTACTTTTCTAGGAACATTCAAATCTGGTGGAAGAATATTATATCTTGCACCAACAACAGATGTAGGATCAATGATACTTACACCAGCAGCAGAAACAATTTCCCAAACACCTGTGCCAAATGGATCTAAAATATCGTTTTTAAATACCTGACCTGCAAAAGTTAATTGATTGATGTCCGCACAAAAATCTTTATCTAAGCCTGCATTTACAGTTATTCTTGGAATAATTAAAACACTAACCGTAGTGAGTACTGAACTACAATAACCCGAACTTGAAATACCTGTATATGTAAAATTAACTGAACCTCTAATTATATCGGCTTGTCTGAGTATGTATCTATCTACAAGAGTTGGGGAACCAATACTAATACCACTTGAGGTAAAGTTTCCAGCTCCATTGGTTGTAAAATATCCCGGAATGAATCCAGTTCCCGTTGCCGTAAGAGGGATAAATGTATCATTTCCCGTAATTGTTAAAATTGTTGATATACCAACTGAAGGGGCTGAAAGAACAGATGTTGTAAAAGTACTTGATGTAGATGGGCAGTTTGCGGTAGGATTGGTTGTCCAAGTAAAATTAATGCCATAGCCTCCTGGTACAGATGCTAAAGGTAAAAAGATATCATCCGCTTTAGTGCTTGTATTGTTATTGGTTGATAGATATTTTCCTCCTATAAAGTTTGAACTCCAACTGCCTGCATCACTACCTGATGCATCTAATTGAATTGGAAAATCATTTATACAAACAATTTTATTAGGCATAGGTGCTGCAAGTGGCGTTCTACTAAAACTTAAATTAAATCTATTTTCTTTTGCAGCACAATTAGCATTATTTATGGAAGTTAATTTTAATAAAATAAATCCTAAACTACCTTTATCAGCCAGAGAAGGCGTATAGGTAGTTGCCATATTACCGCCCAAAATGGTAGTTTGTCCAAAAGTTCCAGAACCAGAAGTTGTCCAAACGCCTGCATTCGTAATCCCTGAAACTGAACCAGTTATGTTTAAAACTAGTGGACTTTGAGGTGTTGGAATACATGCATTTATATCCGCCCCCACAGTTACTCTTGGGCTTTCATTAATTAAAACAACCGCACTATCTCTAATAGGTGCACAATTATTAATTTCATTTTGTGTCGAAACATAAAATTTAACTGACCTTGCCGATACATCCACAATAGGATCGGGTGTGTAAGTAGCTCTAAAACCTGTTGAAATATTTCCTGAAGCAGTTATTGCGTTGGCAGACGAACTAGCTTTTGTCCAAATTACACCAGTAGCACCTGTCATAGTTGCGTTTAAAACCATATTGGTTTCAAATTCGCAGACAGGAGAGTTAGTATTAATTATTTTAATCGTTGGTCCTGTTCTAATATTATAGTTATAGGGTCTAGTTATAGATGCACAATTTCCAATTCCTACCACACTCAAAGATAAATTTACCGCCAATGCTGCAACCTCACTTACACTTGGTGTATATCTCAAATTTCCCACAGAAGATAATCCTATTCCTGGTATAGTTAAAATAGTGAAAGAATTATTATTTGGACTATACGAACCACCACCTCCTGACCAAAAGCCTTTGGTAAGATTTGTAATGTTGGTATTTGGTGTTAAACCAGAAATGGTTACAGATAAATCAGCAGGGCTACTTTGACAAACAACAGGTGTTGCTGAGAAATTTACAACTGGAATTGGTGTAAAATTAATCATCATTCTATCTGAAATCGCAGTACACTGACCTGGATTAGAGCCAATTATAGTGCCAGTAGAAATTAAAGTAAGTTCTACGTTTGAATTGCTTACATCGAGTGGTGAAGGTAAGTAAACATCACTTAAAATAGTAGAAGTGCTAAGTCCTGAACCTAAAAATGTCCCTGTACCAGAAGTACTCCATAAACCTGTTGATGGTAAATTATTTAACGTAACACTTCCAGATAGTGGTGCTCTTAAATTATTTTCGCATACATTTAAATCAGGTCCAGCATTTACACGAGGAGGCGAAATATAGTTTATTTGAATAGTATCAAAAATTGGTAAACAGTTATCTGGACCTCTTAAGGCAGTCAAAAATAATCTTACACTTCCTGAAGCTGTATCCGCTATAATTGGATTATAAGTTATATTTTGAGCGTTTATAGTTGGGGTAAACCTTGAATTTGGGGCGTTTGAACTACTTCGCCAAGAAAAACTATAAAAAAGATTTGGTATAGTTGGTGTAAATGTATTAATCGGAAACAAAGGATTATTTTTACAAACCGTAACCTCACTTGGGATAGTTGCCAAGGGCATACGATTTATAGAAAACGGCATTGATCTGGAAATTGGTAAACAGCCATTATTCGCAGGAACTACCAAAAATATAGCACCACGCTGACCAGCTCCATCTATCAATGGGTTGGATATAAAGGTGGCTACTGAACTTGTAGAAAACCTATTGTTGGGCAAAGAAACCAAATTTGGCATTACCGTTAAATTAGATTGAAACCCAACCGACACTCTTGGTCCTCCTGTAACAGTTCCAAAACTCCAAACTGCATTGCTAGCACCTGTTACAGTACCAGAAACATTGAAAGAGCTATTATTTGGACAAATATCATTTATACCAGATAAAGTTAAACTTGGTGGCGTAGTTATTCTTACATTTACAGTAGTAGAAACATTAAAACACGACCCATTAAAAGATACAATAGTCGTCCTTAATGTTAATTGAACAGATCCATTGATAGAATCTTGTTCTGATGGAACATAATTTGCACCTACCCCAGAAAGAACGGTCGAAGTTATTGTATTGTTTGGTCCAAAAAGTCCTGTATTGCCAGAAGAAGTCCATAATCCGCCCTCAGGAGAATTTGTTACAATTCCATTTAATGCTATAGTCCGATTATTACCGCATACAGTTATATTTCCTCCAGCATTAACTGTAGGATTGAAAGTATCTGGTCGCATCGTGATTCTTAATGTATCATATTCGGTTAAACATTTTCCATTATTTAAGGATTCTAAAACCAATAAAACAAATCCTCGTGCTTTATCATTAGTAGTTCTCGGTGCAACATGCGATGTAGAAAAACGATAAGTTGCTCCTAAAACTGTGGTTGTATTTCCATTTATACCTACAAAACTTCCTGAATTTAATCCTGTTGATGTTATAATCCTCCAACGACCTCCGAAATTACCGCCAGTACTAGAACCTGTAACAGAACCGTTTAAAACATAATCTGTATTATTTCCACATATTGTAGCATCAAAACCTGAATTTAAAACTGGTAATTGTTCTATAATCACACTACCTTGAGAAGTTGCTATGCCAGCTGGGCAAACACCATTTCCCCAAGAAGTCAAAGTAATGTTTAACAACTGTCCAAGGGCTAGTTCCGCTGGAGTCAATCTGTAATTGGTAAGGAAATTATAATTTAAAGGTGGTGTCATGGCAGGACCCGTAAAGGTGCGGGAACTATTCATGTTTGCTCCAGCAAATGTACCATTTATACCTGTCCAAATTGCTCCCCTCGCATCTCTCACAAAACCTAAAAGTGTAGTTTGGGGGTTATTCAAACAAACGCCCGTTCCAGTTATTCCTACCCTAGGTTGTTCTTGAACAACTGTAATTGTTCGTGAAGCCGAGTTTGAACAACCAAATTGTGAAATAACTTCTTGTGTAACTACAAAGTTTGTACCTGCCCCAGTATAAGCATGTACAATCCTTGGTAAAAATAAATCATTTCCCAATGCAGTAGTGGCTGGATTAAAACCTAAAATGGTAGTATTAGGTTGCAAAACACCCAACGGTTGCCAGTTTGTTCCAGTGGCAGTTCCAGCAACAGTATTTAAACCCAGTAAAGTCAGTTGTTGAATAACGCCATCTCCAAAATTCCAATTTATTTGAACAATACGAGTTCTTTCGGCTGGTTTAGGGGGTCTTCTTATAGTAACTCCTGGGGTAGCAAAATTTGGTTCTGCCCATTGATGATTAATCCAACCCGTAAAAGTAGTTCTTTGAACTTGTACATAATCATTGGAATTAGTTCCTGAAACTGTGTAATCAATACCTGTATAATTTTCTACCCAAACTAATGGTATTGGATTTGTTGCAGGATTGGTATATAAGGAGTTTCCTGAAAGAGTTGTAATACCTGTTGTAACAGGTCCAGAGTTTACACCATCTGTGGTTATGGTAACAAATGGATCAAAGGTAGCTGGTAAATTTACACAAACCCTTGTAATAGGGACTTGCGAAAAAGCTGACCTCAAGGGAGGTGATACATTGATAGCATGATATGCAGAATCGGCACAGGATGTACCTCTGTTTAATACTACTAATTTAGCATAGTAAGTACCTGGATTAGTATATGTAAAAGTTGGTCCACCTTGTGTACTTGAGTTTGCAACAGGAATATTTCTTGGGTTTGGTAAAAAAGCATTTGTGTTTGCATCATATCTTTGCAAAACAGGAACACCGTTTATGGTTACTGCATCTAAAATGCTAGAATAACGATTTGTACCATTATCCCAATAATATGTACCAACAACAGTAGCGGCTGGCGAACTGTTATTTGTTATCACGACAGAATTCAAATTACAAGCTCTCGTATATAAATCGCCATTATAATTAAAGTTACCTAAAGCATCAGCAGAGGCTCTAGATAAGCATTGTTGAACATTAAATTGATAGTCTCTTGTTATTTCTCCTAAAAATTCACCAGTTCCTCTACGAAATTCTCGACAGCGTATGGCGACAACATACAATCCAGCAGGAACTCTTGGTTTACAAATTAATTTTCCACTAGCTCTGTCAAGTGAAATCCCTGGAATGGTAGTTCCAACGTAGCTTCCTTGTCCTACTCGACCAAAAGGTTGCTCAGCTGTAAATACATTCGGACCAACAGTTCTATATGTAATATAATCAAATGTACTAATATTTACATTGTTTGGAAAGGATGCTGGAGTACCAAATGGCATCGTTGCATGCATTGGAACACCACTTGAAAACACAGAACCATTTATTGTTGTAAGACCATCTTCCCAAGAACCCACATAAGGTCTTGGAGTTTCATCATTAGCAGAAACTATATCATAAACCAATGAATCATTATCATAATCATAAGCACCGTGGTCATAAGGGGGATTTCGCCAATTATCTTCAGGGGTATTTTTAGCATCTTCTATTTGTTGTAATACATCATTATATTGACATATAAAAAGTGGTGGCGTAGATTTAAATGAAGGCGAAGAGTTTCTAATAATGGTTGGTAGATTTGTTCGTCCAGTTGTTGTAACTAAAGATAATCCTGGAATAGTTTGAGTTATCCCTAAAGCGGTAGATAATCCCATACTAGATAAAACATTACTTAATGCAGAATAAGTTGAATTTACACCAATGGTTGTATTTAAACCATTTATTCCAATCACAGAAGTATTAACATTTTCTGAAGTTAAAATATTTATCAATCCTGTTACACTTGAAGTAATTGAGGTTCTGGATGGATCATAAACCGAAAAATCTGGAATTCGGGCATATACCGAATAAGACTCATCAACAACATTTACTACTGCACCATTTCTACAACAAAGACTATATGTCAAGTGATATCCACCTGGAATATTAGGTAAATCAACAACTCTTATGTATTCTGCATATTGAATTCTAATATTAAAATTAATAGTAGAACAAGAATCCACTAAATTTTGCTTAACGCAAGTTCTTTGAAAATCTGATACCCCAGGAACAAATGGATCTGAATCAAACCTGTCACAATCTTCTGGGGATGAAACATAATTAGTTAAATCTCCCAAACCTTGACCTGCAGAATTACAAACGCCTTTTGTATATCCATGATTATCACGATTAAATTGAGCATCAGGATAAAAAGAATTAATAATTACCGTTAATGGGGGTGTTGAAGAAGTCCCAAGTCTAAATTCAGAAACTTGCATCGAACCGGCTGCCGAATTTCGTACTCTGTTATATCGCCATCTATAGAATCTATATGCTGTTGTATTCGTAAAATTAAACTTTGTTCTAGCATTTCTGTTAGTAGTTAGATTTCCATCTCTTGTAAATAATAGCACCCAGTCTGTACCATTATTCGTGTTTGAGCCTTCAATAAACCATCTAGAAGGGTCTCTTCTGCCATCATCATTTCCAGTTACAATTATACATGAATTAAACAATTGAGGGGTTCCATAATCTAAAATAGCAAACCCTACTAAATTAGGGGTGAACCACTTATCATTATTTACATTATTCGAAAAACGGTCAATATCTTCATTAGAAGGGGAACCAGTCAGAGTTGTTGTAACTGTTGTAGCCGAAAGTGAAAAATTTTCAATATCAGCTGGTTGGACTGTCCCTGTTGAAGCAAAACTAGGATTTTCATAGTAAGGTAATCCAGAAGAAGGTAAAATTCTAGTATTGCTTCTAGCTGGATTAGTTGAATAACTTTCAACTGTAACTGTGTCTAATGGATTTCTACAACCTATAGAAAAATCTCGAATAAAGGAAGGAGAAATGTTAGATGAACCAGTAGTAAGAACCATCCTACCTATTCCAGATCTTGGTGGGTTAAAATTCGTTACCCCTGATTGTAATATTGGATCGAATGGTAGAATAGTATCTCCTCTACATTCAATAATAGGATTAGTAGGAAACCATGGATTTCCAGCTCCATCACGCCATAATTTTAATCTTACTTTTATTCTTGATGAGTTGGGAAGCCCACCAGGACCCATATAAACATATTCCAAAACTCCACCCACTACGTGTGTTGCTTGTACGTTTTGAAAGAATCCCGCAAACAAAAACAAGTATATAAAAAAGGTTTTAAAGCCTTTTTTAGGAGTAAAAAATATTTTATAAAACAAGTAGAAGACTTTCATAAGCATATCATTTCAATATAATCTCAAATATAATTGAATAAAATTATTTTAACCTAATTTTTTAAAATGTATTTTAAAAATAGTAATTATTTTATTAAAATACATTATTTAAAGTAATAGTATTAAGATTTTTGTTATCTTTGTAATACGTATAAAAATATTAAGTGTTTTGAATCCAGATTTATAAATTGATTTAGAAGCTCCCCTTTAACTAAAAAAATCTTTTAAAATGTATGTTTTAATTTATCAATATCGAAATTTAGCTTTTATTAAAAAGCTGATAAGTCTAAATCCAAATTCTCTTATTCAATCAAAGTATTAGTCTGATTTGACAAACAAAAACGGGAAATAATTTTTCCTCATTTTAAAAATATTCTCGTTTTTAGCCCATAACATTATTTGTGTCATAAAAAACAAAATCTTACTATAAAAAGAAAGTTTAATGAAATTTTAATCTTTTTAATTTATTTTAAAAACAAGTTTTAAATTACATTTGAAAATAAATAAAATTCTATGGATATAAAATTTACACCAGAATATAAAATATTGGATGAGATATTTGCTAGGCAAGTAAAATATATCATTCCTGATTATCAAAGACCATATTCTTTGGAATGTTTAGGAAGCAGTGAAAAAAAACAACCAAGTAAATGTCATGTGGGATGATTTGATTTCCTATTATAAGAATGGAGATAAAAATCCTTATTTTTTAGGCTCAATGGTTTTAATTCAGAAAGATATTTATTCTTTTGATGTTATTGATGGGCAACAACGACTATCTACATTAATTTTACTTTTTGCATCTATTAAGTGCTTTTTGACTAAAAACTTAAATGAAAATACTTCAAATGAATTAGCTAATTATTTAAAAGATGGGATAGAAAATATCAATGAATTATTGTTTAATAAAGCTCAGTTTGGAATTACAACTATTGAAAAAAAAGTAGTTGTCCATAGAAATCCTGATGGCTTTGATTATGATTTGTATTTTAAAAAAGTAGTTGATTGTGAACAGTTATCCATTCAGAATTTTGAAAAAGCTACAGACGAGCAAAAGCGAATTTCTAAACGATATTTCGATAATAGAGATTTCTTTGAAGGGAAATTATCTGAAACGTTTTTAAAAGACAATACTTTAAGTTTAGAAGGGTATATTGAAATAAATAAGTTTATAGATTTTTTAAAATCTAGAGTTGTTATCGTACGTATTTTGACTGGGAATTTTGAAATGGCGTATCATATTTTCGAGATTCTTAACAACAGAGGACTGCCTTTGGCAAATAAAGATTTGTTTAGAAATTTCATAATAAAAGAGTTTGCAGCTATAGGAGATAAAAACCCGAATCAAAAATGGATAGATTTGGAAGAGGAATTTAGTTTTTCTGATGATTTTTTAGGTCGTTGGGTAGAATCTACCAAAGGTGGACAACAAAAATATTCATCTTATAATGATATTACTGAAATTTATAAACATAGATATACTGAAAAACCAGGAAAGAAGAAAATAGAACTGTTTTATGAAGATTTCAAAAGTACATTACCTCTGTATGAAAAAATTGTAAATATTGACTTTACTACTCCTTTTTTCAAAACCAAGATTAACTTCATTTTAAATGTTGGAAATCTACGTTATAGTATGAATCTTTTGTTTTCATTATTAAGAAATACTCAAGGAGATATTGAGCAAAATGAATTTGCAAAAATTATTATTTCTGAATATGATAAATATTTGAATTACTGTTTCCATTATGGACGTTATTCTTCAAAACCAGTTTATAATTGTATCAATTTAATTAATAAATTGCAATGGGAAGAGGCAAAAAGTTGTTTTAAAGAAAGCTATAGCGAAGTTGATTTAACAAAAACAGTTTATAATTCTTTATTTTATTCAGATAATGATACTCCAAAATTATTATTGGCAAAATATTTATGGTACAAAAATTTCAAACTAGAAAATAATGATTTAGTAAAAGTTGATTTGATTTACTCAAATTGTACACTAGAACATATTATGCCTCAAAATTGTAGAAAAGGTTCAAATTGGGAAAAAGATTTTTCGCCTAATTTTAGAGATGTTTATACTTATAAACTTGGAAATATGACTTTATTAACTAAAAAAATAAATTCAGCAGCTAAAAACTATGATTTAGAAAAGAAAAAAGAAGAATATAAAAAAACAAATCTTGCCATGACTTTAGAATTGGCAAATTTGAATGTTCCAATTTCAGAGGAATTCATAAAAAATAGACATTATGAAATTGTACAAACATTGATTGAGGAAATAACAACCATTTATTAACACTTTGATTAAAAATTAAAAAGGGCTTTCAATTATGAAAGCCCTTTTTGTTTTGTAGTTTATTTTAAAGCATTTGCTCTTATAATATTCAAAGCATATTAATTAGTTGTCTTTGACTTGATTATCAATTATTTTTTTAAATTCAGATAACTTATCCTCCATTCTAATTAATCTTTCAATTTCAATATTGCTAATAAAGATGATTTTTAAATCATCTTTCGAGTCTCTTATAGCATCTATATATGTTGTTCGTGTAAATGAACTTGAAGTAATTAATATACCTAATTTTGATAATCCATTAGATTCTTTTACTTTATCTCTAAATAACTTGAACTGATTTTTATCAACACTATCAATGGTATTTTTGCATTCAACAAAAATATAAGGAGATAATTTTTGAAAAAACGGGTCTTTAATTTCATTTCTAATAATTAAATCTACTTCGTTTTGAGATTTATCTATTATTCTTTTTGTAATATGATTAAATCCTATTTGGGAAAATAAGATAGTAACAAAATTTTCAAATTTCACACCTTTAGAATAGCTATTTATATCATTTTTTGCTTCTGAATAAATTGTTAATTTGCATTAGGATTAGATTCGAAACTTCTTGTTATATTTAATACTGAATCTTTTATGTTATTAACAAATACATCATAATTATCTTTATCAATAATTGCCTCGACTCTTCCTGTAGATAATATTTTATTCAAACTATCAATATACTCACTTAGGAATGCACTTACAATTATGATTTTTGCAAAAGGATTAAGTGAAATTATTTGATTAATAAATGTAAAGCCATTAACTCCTTTTGAAAAATTATCCATCCTCAAATCTACAATAGCGATATTAAAATAATTATTATGTATTTTAGTATTTATATCGTCCTCTTTATATGCGATTTCAACATTAAACTCATTAAACTCTTTTTTTAAAGATTTAAGTAAGTTAGAAGCTCCAATTTCTTCATCATCAATTATTAATATCGAGTGTTTCATTTTGTATAGGAAAAATCATATTGAATGTTGTATTGTAATCATTTTCTGTTTCTGAGATAAGAATTTTACCATTTATTTCATCTAGTATAGTACTTACATGACTAAGCCCTAAACCAGACCCTCCTACTTTTGTAGTAAAATAAGTATCAAATACTTTTTCTTTATTTTGTATAGGTATTCCTATACCATTATCTGATAAGAAAAATGAAATATTATTTCCTATTTGATATATATCTAACTTTATTTTTTTTTGAATTATATTTTCTAATGCCCATACCGAGTTTAGCATAATGTTATTAAGTAACTGTAGAATCAAATGAAAATTTTGATTAATTATCAATTCTTTAGATACATCATTCCAATTTACATCGTATGAAATATTTTCAGAATTGATTCTTGGTCTATGTAATAGCTCTAATGATTTGATTAATTTAGATAATTCAAATGATTCAACAATGTTTTTCTCTCCAAGGTTCTTAAAATCAGTTAATGTGGAACGGATATTTTTCATGCAAAGTTGCATTCTTTCAATGTCATCTAAAGAAATATCTTCAGGATTGGCATTACTCAAAACGCCCTCCATATTTAAAACTGCATTTTTTATATCATGGCTTGCGAAGTTAATTAATAATATAACAAAATTTTGAAGTGCTGAATAATTTTGGTCTGAAAGAATTTTATTTCGCTCTATTTTTTTATTTAATTCTTCAACTCTTTTGTTGAACAAAGCTGGGTTGAGATTTTTAGGAAGCTCATATTTTTTATTTCGTTTCTTTTTTTGACTCATAATTTAAATGGTTATAAATATTCCTTCTAAAATTATTTTAGAAGGAATATTTATAATATTATTTACTTCCCAGCATTTGCTCTAATAATATTCAAAGCTCCACCTGCTTTGAACCACTCAATTTGTTGTGCATTGTAGCTATGTTTAGCTTCGATTGTATCTTTAGAACCGTCAGCGTGAGTAAATACCATTTGTAGGTTTTTGCCTGGCGCAAAAGTAGTTAAACCAAGAATATCAATGGTATCGTCTTCTTCTATTTTATCGTAATCTGCTTTGTTAGCAAATGTCAAACCTAACATTCCTTGTTTTTTAAGGTTGGTTTCGTGGATACGAGCAAAAGATTTTACTAAAACCGCTCTTACACCCAAGTGACGTGGCTCCATAGCAGCATGCTCCCTTGAAGAACCTTCTCCATAGTTTTCGTCTCCTACTACTATTGAACCTATTCCAGCCGCTTTATACGCTCTTTGTACTTTAGGTACGCCTGCGTAAGTTCCGTCCAACTGGTTTTTTACATTATCTGTTTTTTCGTTAAAAGCATTTACAGCACCTATAAGCATATTATTAGAAATATTATCTAAATGCCCACGGTATTTGAGCCAAGGTCCAGCCATAGAAATATGATCTGTGGTACATTTTCCTTTGGCTTTGATCAATAGTTTCAAACCTTTCAAATCAGTTCCTTCCCAAGCCGTAAATGGGTCTAGCAATTGCAAACGATCGGAAGTAGGTGAAACCAAAATTTGCACTTTGCTGCCATCTGCAGCAGGAGCTTGATAGCCAGCGTCTTCAACTGCAAATCCTTTTGTAGGCAATTCGTCTCCTGTTGGAGCATCTAATTTTACTTTTTCGCCTTTTTCGTTTGTCAAATAATCTGTCAATGGATTGAAAGTCAAATCGCCTGCGATAGCCATAGCTGTTACGATTTCTGGCGAAGCCACAAAAGCGTAGGTATTTGGATTTCCATCGGCACGTTTCGCAAAATTTCTATTGAAAGAGTGAATTATGGTGTTTTTCTCTTGTTTTTCTGCACCCATTCTATCCCACATTCCAATACAAGGTCCGCAAGCATTGGTAAATACTTTAGCGCCAATTGAATCGAAAACATCCAAAAATCCATCTCTTTTAATGGTATATCTGATTTGTTCGGAGCCTGGATTGATTAAATATTCCGCTTTGGCTTTCAAATTTTTGCTTGAAACTTGTTTTGCTAAACTCACTGCGCGCGCAATGTCTTCGTAAGATGAGTTGGTACAAGAACCTAGAAGTCCGACAGAAATTTTCAATGGCCAACCGTTTTTCTCCGCTTCTGCTTTTAATTTAGAGATTGGTGTAGCCAAATCTGGCGAGAAAGGACCGTTTACATGTGGTTCCAATTCCGAAAGATTAATTTCAATGATTTGATCAAAATATTTTTCTGGGTTAGCATATACTTCTTTATCTGCAGTCAAATGTTCTTTTAAAGTATCTGCCAAAGCTGCGACATCGGCTCTGCCTGTAGCTTTCAAATATCTAGACATAGAATCGTCATAACCAAAAGTAGAAGTAGTTGCGCCAATTTCAGCACCCATATTGCAAATTGTTCCTTTTCCAGTGCAACTCATTGCGATAGCACCTTCTCCGAAATATTCTACTACTGCATCAGTTCCGCCTTTTACAGTCAAAATTCCAGCTACTTTTAAGATTACGTCTTTTGGAGCTGTCCAACCATTTAGTTTTCCAGTTAATTTTACCCCAATTAATTTTGGCATTTTCAATTCCCAAGCCAGTCCCGCCATTACATCACACGCATCTGCACCGCCTACGCCTATGGCTATCATTCCTAATCCACCCGCGTTTACTGTGTGTGAATCTGTTCCAATCATCATTCCACCTGGGAAAGCATAATTTTCTAATACAACTTGGTGAATAATTCCAGCACCTGGTTTCCAAAATCCAATGCCATATTTATTAGATACAGAACCTAAAAAATCAAATACTTCTTTGCTTTCTTTGTTTGCAAAAGCCAAATCAGTAGCAGCACCTTCTTTAGCGGTAATCAAGTGATCGCAATGGGCAGTAGATGGCACTGCTACTTTAGGACGACCCGATTGCATAAACTGCAAAAGTGCCATTTGAGCAGTAGCATCTTGCATCGCAACTCTGTCTGGTGCAAAATCAACATAAGAAGCCCCACGAGCGAAATTCTCACTTTTTTGATCAATATGTAAATGTGAATACAGAATTTTTTCTGTCAATGTAAGCGGACGACCTACTATTTTACGAGCCGCTTCTACTTTTGCAGGTAGGTTTTTGTAAACCTCCTTGATCATTTCTATGTCAAATGCCATGATTTTATTTAATTATAAAGATCTGTATAAATACTAAAATATAAAAACTTTTGCAAGTTAGAAAATAGACTTATAATAATAAAATAGAATGATTTTAAATTAGGATTAATTTTTTGATGGTTAAATAATAAATAGATAAATAAAAAAATAAAAATAGTAATAATTAGAGAAAATATTTGATAGTATACAAAAAAGTGTGTAATCCCAAAGAAATGTTATATTTAAAATTCAACCTTTAAATAAAAAAACAATGGAATTTACACACGAACAAATAACGGAAATAC
>REAG01000065.1 GCA_004294265.1 Cytophagales bacterium
AAAAAATAGAATTTAATAACTTGAAAAATGAAATAAAATTACTTTTTCCGCTTCCATTTCCTCCAATTAAAATATTAATTGGTAAAAGTTCAATTTCTAGGGTTTTTATAGACTTAAAACCTTCTATTTTTAAATATTCAATCATTGTGTAAATTAAAAAAATATTTGTTTTATTAAACACTATTTTGAAAATACTTTTTTAAAAAAAATACCCAAACTTTCATTTGGGTATTTTTTATTTTATAATCAAAAAAATTCTAGTATCTGTATTGTTCAGTTTTGAACGGACCAGAAACTGGAACATTGATGTAGTCAGCTTGGTCTTGAGAAAGAACTTCAATTTCGGCACCTACTTTTGATAAATGCAACATCGCTACTTTTTCATCCAAATGACGTGGCAATACATAAACATCGTTTTTATATTTTGCCGAATTAGCCCAAAGTTCTAATTGTGCCAATGTTTGGTTTGTAAACGAAGCCGACATCACAAAGCTTGGGTGACCCATAGCACAACCTAAGTTTACTAAACGTCCTTCTGCTAGTACAATAATATCGTTTCCTTTTACATTATAAATATCTACTTGCGGTTTCACAGTATCTTTTGTGTTACCATAGTTTTTGTTCAACCAAGCCATATCGATTTCATTATCAAAGTGACCAATGTTACAAACAATAGCTTTGTCTTTCATAGATTCAAAATGGCGACCTACAACGATATTATGATTTCCTGTTGCAGTTACAATGATATCAGCACGTTTTACAGCATTATCCATTTTTTGAACTTCAAAACCGTCCATAGAGGCTTGCAATGCACATATTGGATCTGCTTCTGTAACAATTACTCTACATCCAGCTCCTAAAAGAGAAGCAGCAGAACCTTTACCCACATCTCCATAACCAGCAACTACAGCTACTTTACCAGCCATCATCACATCTGTAGCTCTTCTGATTGCATCAACTAAAGATTCTTTGCAACCATATTTGTTATCAAATTTCGATTTTGTAACCGAATCGTTGATATTGATAGCAGGCAATGGAAGTGTTCCTTTCATTACTCTTTGTTTCAATCTCAAAACTCCTGTTGTAGTTTCTTCAGAAATACCTTTGATGCCAGCCACTAACTCAGGGAATTTGTCTAGAACCATGTTTGTCAAATCACCACCATCGTCCAAAATCATATTCAAAGGTTTTCCACCTTCAAAAGCAGCGATAGTTTGTTCGATACACCAATCAAATTCTTGCTCGTTCATTCCTTTCCAAGCAAAAACTGGAATGCCAGCAGCAGCAATAGCCGCAGCAGCATGATCTTGTGTAGAGAAAATATTGCAAGAAGACCAAGTAACTTCTGCACCAAGAGCAGTAAGTGTTTCAATCAAAACTGCAGTTTGGATAGTCATATGCAAACAACCTGCAATTCTTGCACCTTTCAATGGTTGAGCTTTGCCATACTCGGCTCTCAATGCCATCAATCCTGGCATTTCTGCCTCTGCTAATTTAATTTCTTTGCGACCCCAAGCAGCTAAGCTGATGTCTTTTACTTTAAAATTTTCTGTTGCTACCATCTGGATAGATTTTTTTTGTTTAAAACATTATTAATAAGATTACAAAAATAATAGATAAGTTTTCAAATAACAAATTTATTTGTAGTAGAAATGTTTATACAACAAATAGGATTTTTATATAGAAAATAATTTAAAATTAACTAGCATATAAAAATTCAAATACTTACTAAAGATAGTTTTACTATACAAATTTATTTTTACTAAAAAATTTTATAATAATACTTTTTTAGTAAAAGAAAAATTCAGATGTATTTAAAAAGTAAATTTTAATGTTATATTTTATTGAAAATATCAATTTTTTCTTAATTTAGCATCCAAAATTTAATGTAAAGCATAAACCTATAATTTTTTGTGATAAGATTCCTCAAAAAAATATTTTTAAACGACTATATATACTGCTCCATTTTTGTAGCTTTTATGTTGGTTTTAATAAATTTTATTCCCATTGATAAAGAGCTTACAGATCCTTTTGGAGATGCTTTAGGAGATTTTGAAATTACAGATTTGGCTTTTACAGAACTCCGTGCCGAAGAAACAAATGCTGACACAAACATTACAATTATCAACACAGGAATACTCGAAAGATCAGAACTAGCAGAAGTAATTCGTAAAGTAAATAGTTTCAAACCAGCAGTAATTGGTTTTAACGAAATTATCAAAAAAAGCGAGGACTATTTTGGCGACAGTTTACTTTCAGCCTCACTGAGAGAGGTAGATAATATAGTTTATACATCTAAACTAAGCAATTATGATCCTGAAACAAAAGAATATAAAAAACTTGAAATTTGTGATACTTTATTTTTACAATTTGAAGATAGCTCAGGAGTAAAATATGCTGAAACCGGATTTGAAAATATGTTTACTGGCGAAAAAGATTTTAAATGTACACGCCAGTTTTATGAACGAGCGACTGTAAACGGAGTTCAAGAAAACTTTTTTGCTGTTGAACTTATTAGAGTAATATCTCCCGAAAAAGTAGAAAAATTTATGAAAAGAGCTCAACCCTACGAAATCATAAATTATAGAGGAAATTACGAAAAATTTAATACTATTGATGCCTCACAAGCCTTAAATGGCGAATTCGACCCAAGCATTATAAAAGGAAAAGTTGTTATTATGGGGTATTTGGGAGAAAGCCTGAGTGATGAAAAATTTTGGGATGACTATAAATACTACACGCCACTTAATAAAAAATATGCAGGAAAAACCTTCCCTGATATGTTTGAAACTGTAATATATGCCAATATTGCCTCTCAAATTTTAAACGATACGCATATTAATTTGGCTAGTAATAAACTTGATATTGCAATCAACTTTTTAATTTGCTTTATAAATGTGATATTATTTTCTAAATTGTTTCACTCGGCTGCAGTTTGGTGGGATGTGTTTAGTTTAGTAATTTCTTTGGTGGAAATTTTAGTCATTATGCTTACTAGTGCTTTAGTTTTTAGTAAATATAATTTTGATGTGAATATTAATTTTTCGATTGTTTTTATACTTTTATTAGGAAACTTTTTAGAGCTTTATTACGGATTATTAAAAATTGCTATTCAAAAATGGACTGTTAAATGGCGTATTTTGCAAGAAGAGAAAAAACGAAAAGCTCTTAAAACAATGGTTTCTAATGATGCTAAAAATATGATTAGCAAAGGATTAACTGATTTTGATTTTAATAACATTAAAAACGTAGATAAAGGCACAACAGAATGAAGTGGTATCAAAAATGGTTTCATGCAGACGTAGTTTTTAGCTCTATATTTGTATTTACATTATTATTTTTTGTAAACAAAATAGAAATAAATGCCGATATTGTTGATCCGATTGGAGCTGCACTAGAGGATTTTCAACTTTCAGATTTAGTTTACACATCCTTAAGAGACGATCCAGAAAAAGACTCGACTATTACAATGGTAAATATTGGAAATCTTAACAGAGCTGAACTTTCAGTTTTAATGGACAATCTTAACCAACATCAACCAGCAGTGATTGGAATTGATGCTCGTTTTTTTAAAGATAAAAGCCAATTTTATAAAGATAATGGACTCATCAATGGCGATAGTTTGCTTGAAATAGCGTTTTCTAAGACCAAAAACTTGGTTTTGGCAACAAAATTGGCAGATTTAAACGAAAATACTAGCCAATGGGACACCGTGCATCAATCTTTGCCTCGTTTTATGAAATCAGCGTATGAAGGCACAGTAAATATGATTACGACTGAAAATGATTTTCGGGTGGCTCGCAAAATTGCAGCACTCGATTTTGTTAAAGATAGTATTAAAATGTTTTTTCCAGTTCAGATTGCTTCGCTTTATAATAAGTCTAAAGTTGATAAATTTTTGCAACGCAAAAAAGTAAGAGAAC
>REAG01000066.1 GCA_004294265.1 Cytophagales bacterium
ATCCTGTTAGTTATATATTTTAGAAATTGTAATCATCTAGAAATAAACTACATTAATTTTGACTACTTTTGTTAAAATTTAGATTTTATAAGTATTATATTAACTTGACGTCAATATATATATAAATTGATTTCACGTAAAGTGTTGATTATCAATAAGTTATTAAAAATTAATTATAGATAAATACACGTTAGGTTAATATTATAAAATGAAAAACATATTTTACAAATAATAAATATAAATAATGAAAAATATTTTTGGAGAACCTTTACAATGCTGTTGTAAAAAGCCCATGACTGGATTTTACAGAGATGGTTTTTGCAGAACAGACAATGAAGATAATGGAAAACACGTTGTTTGTGCCTTAGTTACAGCAGAATTTCTACAATTTTCAAAAAGCAGAGGAAATGATTTATCTACTCCTCGACCAGAATATAGTTTTCCAGGTCTGAATCCAGGAGACAAATGGTGCCTATGCACTTTGCGATGGAAAGAAGCTTTTGAAGCTGGCTTTGCACCCAAAGTAGTGCTAGAAGCAACCGATGAACGAGCTTTGGAATATATTGAAATGAATCATCTCATCAGTCATGCAGAAAAAGCCAATGTTTATGGAAATTCATAAAAACGCTAGTTCCGATAAAGCCCTCCCACTTGGGGAGGGTTTGGGTTGGGTTTTAAAAAAAAATAATGAAGCTTTTATGAATTTTCTTAATTTAGACTATTCTTACTGCACTCTGCCAAGTAAGTTTTATCAATTGGTAAAACCTACTGCATTTATCAAACCCGAACTAGTTTTTGTGAATGATGGGCTTTTAAGTGAATTACATATTTCTCCAAAAAATCACCAAGAGATTTTAGCACTTTTATTAGGCAATGATTCTTCTTTTGCGCAAGCATACGCAGGCCACCAATTTGGAGGTTTTACAAAATTGGGAGATGGCAGAGCCATTGTGTTAGGCGAGTACCTTACACCGTTAAATCAACGATTTGATATTCAGCTCAAAGGAAGTGGACGAACGCTATATTCAAGAGGTGGTGATGGCAAAGCTACTTTAAGAGCCATGCTCAGAGAGTATCTGATTAGCGAAGCCATGTTTCACCTAAAAATACCTACTTCCAGGAGTTTGGCAGTGGCAAAAACGGGTGATTTGGTACTTAGAGAAACAGACCAAGAGGGAGCGGTTGTAGCAAGAATAATGAAAAGCCATATCCGTGTGGGTACGTTTGAGTATGCAAGGCAATTTGGCTCAACGGAAGATTTACAAGCACTAACTAATTATACCATCCAACGCTTATATCCTGAAGTTTTAAATGAGGAAAATCCAACTTTAGCATTCTTAAAAAAAGTAATATCCGCACAGATTGATTTGGTGGTAAACTGGATGCGTGTAGGTTTTATTCATGGAGTGATGAATACCGATAATGTGGCGATTAGTGGCGAGACGTTTGATTATGGACCCTGTGCTTTTATGAATGCGTATCATTCTGAAACTGTTTTTAGTTCGATCGACAAAAATGGAAGATACGCTTTTGGCAACCAGCCGAATATTATTAAATGGAACATGGCACGATTTGCAGAATCTTTGTTACCCATTTTGCATTCAAACCTTGAAAATGCACTCAAATTAGCACAAACCTGTTTTAATGAATTTGACCAAATTTTGGCAGAAAAATTTTACAAAATGATGCTTTTGAAATTAGGAATCGAAATGCAATCGCAAGAGGGAAATATTTTGGTAAATGAATTACTACATTTGATGGAAAATCTAAAACTAGATTATACCAATACTTTTCTAACTTTAAGTAATGACATGTATGAGATTAATAGCCCAATGAATGAGCCAGAATTTCAAACTTGGTTGGAAAAATGGAAAAAAGCGATTGAAAGTTCCACTAGTTTTGAAAAAGCAAGAAAACTGATGACTGAAAACAATCCTGCATTTATTCCTCGAAATCATTTGGTAGAAGAAGCATTAGAATCGGCAGTTAATGGAAATTTTGATTTAATAAACCAATTACTAATTGTACACAGAAAACCCTATAATTACCAAGAAGATTTAAAGTATTTCACTACACCTCCATCCGAAGTTTTTGAAACTAGATATGCTACTTTTTGTGGGACTTGAGTGTTTCTATACATGAATATTAATTCTATCCAGTTTTATTTTTCGAGTTTTTAAGGGATTAAATCACTATATTGAAACTAAAAAAAGGTACTTTAAATATGTATAATTATTTTTTCGGTTCAATTTAACCATAAAAAACATCAATGTCCAGCCGAAACTTTATCAAAATCTAAGCCTTTTGCAATTAAAATATTTTTAACTTTTATAGCGAAAAAAGCCAAATAACAAAACCCTAAAAGTGGTATAATATACGAAAAATGAATCCCACTGGAATAAGAGATACAGCCTTTCAATGGCGGAATTTCAGCTTTTCGAGTTTTTCCCAAATCAAAACACTGTTCAACCAAGTGAGCGAAACGAATATTGAACTTCAGAAAAATGAGGATTTTTCAATCCTCACAATACACATAAAAAAAGAAAAAAATGGGATCAAAAAACAAAAGTAGCTACGCTAAAACTTCATGCACATATTTTTATTGTAGTAAAAAAGGATTATTGTAAATTAATTTATTTAGTAAAATATATTTTTTAAAATAATAATCCATCAGGAATGTATATTTTACACAACGAAGGAAAAGTCCATAAAATAATTATGGAATAGCCCATGTACTTACATTTCAAAAGTAAAACATAAATATTTCTTTAAAACTTCATTAATTATCTTTTCTCAAGGGCAAAAGAGGTCAAAAAAAGTAGTTTTTTGAGTATTTGGTAATTAAATGGGCTGTTCCAAATAATTATTAAGTAACAAAGTAATTTATTTAATTTAAAACCTCTTCTTAAAAAAGAAGAGGTTTTTTTGTTAATTATATAAAGTCTAATAAATAATTAAAAGTTTGGTAAAAACTTTTAATTATTTGTTATTTTTTTTTGTAATATTGCAATAATTCAATAATTCAATAATTTATGTAATATTTTATATATTTGTAAGTCTAGTATTAAATCAAAATATATTTAGAGGGTGCTCAGCTTATAAACCTTTTAAAATTCAAGAATTCTAAAAAATGACTTCTGGCAGTTGCTTTTTATGAGTTAATTGTAGTTCAATAAAGGTCAAGAATAATCATAAAAAAAGGTTTAAATTTATTACTATGAAAATACTTTTATTTAAAAGATACTTTAACTTAATTTTGATAAAGATCTGTAAGGTTATTTTTTCTGATATTTACTCAAACTCTGCTTTTAGAACTATTTCAAGTCGATTACTTGTCTTTTCACTGGTCATTTTTGGATTAAATCTCAAAGCCCAACCCGTCACAAACATCAAAAATTCGTGGGTAGGCAATTCGTTTGGAACTCCAGAATTTCATATTCCGCACAATATGGATAATATGTATGTAACCCCTTCTGGCAAAGTAGCCATCATTACCTCTTGGGACGAAGGTGGTCATAATGTGGTGATTTTTGACAATAATGGCAATCAAATTGGTGTGCCAGTGGAGAGTGGCACTGGTTCATTTGGGAGAAATTCTGGTCAGGCAGTTTTTTTAGATGATACCTATTTGTACCAAGTAATGTCGCAACACGGCTGCAATGGAGCAAATGGCAATCCTAATCATTATCCTGTTTGTGGGGTAGTATGGAAATGCATCAGAAGATATAATATAGATGGTTCAACTGCCCCATTTGCGAATGGCAAGGGCTACGACCAAAGTATGTTGTTAGTCAGTACTGATGAAAAGGGCTTGAATGGGGTCGTGGTGTATAATAATGAATTGTATGTAAGCGATGTTGGTGCTGAAATAATAAAAGTATACAATGCTACTAC
>REAG01000187.1 GCA_004294265.1 Cytophagales bacterium
TTCTGTTAAAACCTCAAAAAGTGCATTTACCACATCCTTTGATTCACATAACCCCCTATATATTAGGGCGTTATATTAAAAGTGATTGACGGCTATGCCAATCTGGGTACTGGTGGTTTTTTTGAGTGTTATAATCCGTATTTACGGAATGAAAATAAACATAAAAAAAACCAGTTAAACAAATGTCTGACTGGTTTTTTCTATATGTTCCGTAAATTTTTTTTCGGGGTTAGGGTTCAATGTTGCTCATCTAAAATATTTAAAGAAACCCATTATTTATATTTTGCTTCTATAAGCTCCAAAAACTCAATTACACTTTCGTTTTCGTTATTTAAAGCAAGGTAATTAATTAGGTTCATAGCGTTTTCACGGTTTCCTGCTGATTCAAGCCTTGCCATAGTATTGTTCATTAAACCTAAATCATTTTTAAAAATTTCTTTTAAAAACATTATTTTTTGGTTTAAGGATAATTTTATAGGCGTAATATTATTAGATTGTAAGACAAAGTTTTGAGTTTCTTGTTTTTCGTTTTCAAAAATTTCGAGAGGGGTTGGTGCTGATGTGTCTTTTTTCTTCGGATCAGTAACAATTTTGGATAAATCTAAAAATAATATTTTAGAAAAATCTTGTATAATATTGTCGAAATCATCGAAATTAGAATTATGATTATAGTAAGATTCTTGTAAATGTCCCATAATATCTGAAACAAAAAAAGAATAGATTTTATAAGATTCTAATTTTTGAACAAATTCTTCAAAAAAGCTAAAATTTATTTTTAAATATTTTTGCTTTTCCTTCAATTCTGACATCGTTACTTTTTGAACATCAGATACAAAAAAGTAGTTTTTAAAGTAATTATAAGGCGAAAGAGATAAATAAAGCGTTTCTTCTATTGATTTTGAAAGAAAAGTTTCAAAAATATCACGCTTAATTAAAATGTGATTTGAAAGTGAATTACTAAAAATATCCATCGCTGATATCACGTCTGGATGTTCGTAATTAAAAAATGAACTTTTTTTAACCAAACTCATCTCTTCTTTCCATTTTTGGAAAATTATTTTAAGAATAAAATAATTGACTTGCTTTATGGAAGAAAAGTTTAAAATTTCTTCACCTTTTATATGAATTTTCGTATCTCCAAAATAGTCTAAACATAGCTTTCGGGCACAGTTTCGGGCATAAGACTCTAATTCTGCACTTACTAACTTGTTTTCCATAATATATATTATAAATTATCTACCAAAATATAAATCTTTTTTATCAACTCTGTTTGGATCTTCTAACGGATATTCTTTTCGCATCGGAAAAACAGTCATTTCATCTACATTTAATATCCGTTTTAAATTAGGATGACCATCAAAGATAATACCATAAAAATCAAAAGTTTCTCTTTCCATCCAATTGGCAGATGCATAAACGGGAGTTGCAGTTTTAATATTGGGGTTTTCAAGTGGCAAATAAAACTTAAATCGAATTCGAGTGTTTGTGGTTAAACTATGCAAATGATAAACCACACAAAGTTGCAAAAGCTCATCTGGATAATGAACTCCACAAATATCAGTAAGAAATTGAAATTGCAAGCCTTCATCATCGTATAAAAAATGTAATATTTCAACATTAATTTCCTTGTTTGCAGTAATGCAAAGTACATCATACATCATCTCTGATTTTATAATCCCTGAGCCAAATTTAGATGTAAGTTTTTCAATTATTAATTCGTTTGATAATGGCATAAAACTATTATTTTTCAGTAAAATTATATCTTTCTAATAAGTTTTTATAATCTGTGGTTTGTCTTCTTCCTAAAGATTCGGATGCAGCCAAATCTTGAATACGCATAAAACCGTCTATAATTTGTTCGGGTCTTGGCGGACATCCTGGCACATAAACATCAACAGGAATAATCTCATCTATGCCTTGCAAAACAGAATAAGTATCGAAAATACCACCACTCGATGCACATGCACCAACCGCCATTACCCATTTAGGTTCAGCCATTTGCTCATAAACTTGCCTAACAACAGGTGCCATTTTTTTTGCTATCGTTCCCATAACCATCAAAACATCGGCTTGACGAGGTGAAAAACTTACTCTTTCGGAGCCAAATCTTGCAAAATCATAATGCGAAGCCATACTAGCCATAAATTCTATTCCGCAACAAGAGGTTGCAAAAGGAAGTGGCCATAAAGAATTTTTGCGAGCCATCCCAATTACACTATCCAACGAAGTTGCAAAAAATCCTGGTCCTTCAAAGCCAGGTGGTGCAGGTACATTATTTACTTTTGTGGTTATTTGCGACATTTTTGTAAATTTTATCTATTTATAAAACAATTTTTTGAGTTATTGTTCAAATTTTATTTAAAGTTATATCAAATTTAGTTTAATAATTACAAATGTAACATATCCAATTTCACTTTATACAAATCGTTCTTAATATTTTTAAATATATATTTCTAAATTATTTATAATTTTAAATATTTTTCAAGAATTGTATCAATAGTTTGGTCAATATTTTTTGCATCTAACGCATCTCCAATGGTTTTGAATTGCCAGCCCGTATTTTGCCTTTCTACTTTGCCCATAATCATAGATATTTTACCTTTAAAATCTTCTTCTTTTGATAAATTAAAGGTTGCGAAAATACTTTTTACTGTATTTGGATTTCCTTCATAAATTTTAATTTTGGAATATGGAATGGTATCAAAATCTTGTTTTTTGTAAGAATTTAAGAAAATAAAAATCGAATCAACTTTAGGATTTACTTTATTTAATTCAATATAAATTGTTTCGTTATCGAACTCATCAGGGTTGCCTGTGTCGCCTGAGCGGTCATCTCCAGAATGTCGAACGGCTTTATCAGATGACACTAATTTTTTATAATAAACCGTATCTACCCATTGTCCTTGGGCGTCAAACATGGCGATTGTTCCATCTAAATCCACACTTTCAGTAGAAGAAAATATTCCTAAAAAACCAGGAGTTTTGATCGCTCCCCAATTTAAACCGATGGTTATTTCGGTAAGATTAGTTCCGTTTTTTTCTAAAGATATTTTACTTCCTTTAGTTAAATTAATACCTGTTTTTTTGGTTAAATCCATTTTAGTATTTCTTATAATTAAGCGTAAATATCAACTAAACTTTGCAAACCTTGGGTTGAACCTTCTCCCACTGCATGGAATTTCCATTCGTTGTTTGATTTTTCGAGTTTGCCAAAAGTAACAACAGTATCGTGCGGATAGGAAGCATCAAGGTCGAAACGAGCCACTTCACGTTTAGAATCTACATCACAAATACGCATGTAAGCATCTTTTAAAAGCCCAAAAGTGTGTTTTCTAGCATCGGCTTCATGAATAGAAACCGCCACAATAAGTTGAGTTATATCAGGATTTACC
The DNA here is from genome assembly GCA_004294265.1 of Cytophagales bacterium. Lineage (GTDB taxonomy): Bacteria > Bacteroidota > Bacteroidia > Cytophagales > UBA9547 > REAG01. The sequence continues at coordinate 3,393 of REAG01000187.1, forward strand.
AAATCTAAATTTACCAAAATCATTTCATCATCATCATCTCCATAACCAGTTCGATTATCGCCAGTATGTTGTGTTGAGCCATCTGGAGATTTTAAATTGTTATAAAAAATAAAATAATTATCACTTAATAATTTCAAATTCTTACCAGTCATAAAAACTGAAGCATCCAAATCAAGGGCGTTGGTACTAGGTTCCCATCCCAAACCAATTAAAACTTTTTTAAGTTTTGGTTCTTCTTTTGTGAGGTTAAAAGAACCGCCTTTTTTTAAATTTATTGCCATTTTTTTAAAACTTTAGGTTTTTTTTAATATATTTACGTTAGTTAATTCTATATTTACAAATTAGATGCAATAAATGATATTTTGCAAATTAAATTAAAATTTTCCTTTTTAAAAACTTCTTCCAATACCTAAAACATATCTAAAATCAAATGCTTGTTTATTGGTTGGTGTAGGATTTACGAAAAATGGAAAATCAGCTCGTATTGTGATAGGTTTTATGTTTAAGTTTCCAAATTTTAGAGTTAAGGCTGTACCAATACCACCGCTCATATAAAGTTTACTAAAGGTTTGATTATCCAAACTTCTATCTATGGCAACAGAACCTAAGTCATAAAATAAGTAAGAATCAGCATGAAAATATTTGCTAGTTTTTGTAGGTTTTGAAGCAATTAATTTATCAAAATCTAGTTCAAAATTCATACTTGCTCCAGTTCTTCCTACATGGTTTTGGTAAGAAATTCCATTTTCACTTACAGTTGCTAAATAACCAGCCATACCTCTAATGTTCAATCCTCCGCTAGGTTGAAAGTGATTAAAATTGGTTGAAAAACCTGTCCAAGGCGTTGGAACTATGCCCGAAGCTCTATAAATTCGGTTTGAAAATTGTTCTTCTGGAGATGAAGTCGCCAAATATAAAGCACTTTCAATAGGTGTGTTGCCTAAGCCGTAGCGTCCAAAAATTCTAGTTCTTAATTCTAGTTTTCCAATATTAAATTGGTTTAAAGTTGTAAATTGAACATAGCTATAATTGAATTGAGAACCTATGCCAGGAACACGCATTTCGGCTGTCCATTCTCCGTTAGTAATATTTGCAATTGGGTAAGTTTTTTTAATTCCTATATTCAATGAATTATTCCATTTTCCTACATTCCACCAATCTGAATATTGCAGATAAGGTATTTCTTTTATTTTTTCTCGCAACATAATTTGATGGTTAATATAAACTTTTATGCCTCTTGTATTTCTTAAATCTTGGCTTTTAAATAATTTTTCAAAACCAAAAACTGATTTAAAAAGCCCTGCTTGGTGTTGCGTTTCTTGATGCACAAAAAGCTGTTTCCAAACGTAAGAACTTAAATTAAATCTATTGAAACTATACCACGAAAGCAAATGGTTATTTCTGCGAATATTGTCTGGAACATCTTGTAAAAGCCTTGTGTTGAGCCAAAGATAATATTCTTCTTCGTAATATTTATTAAAATATTCACCTTTATAATTTACGCCTATTTGAAATCCATCAAATCTGTTCCACCATAAATCAGGACGTATATAATTTCGTTTTTGAACCCAATCTGCAGGATTTGCAACTAAATTTTCAAATTGATTACGTTCTATAGTTTTGTATTTTAAAGCATTATCGAGCAAATTCATATCTGCCATTTCGTGTTTTGGATCTATAATAATGTCTTTTATCTTACCTGAAACCGTAATATTTGCCATATATTCTTCTTGTAATTTATCCCATCCATACCATTTTGGTAAAATGGTAGCATCTGTTTTTTTCTCAAACCAAGTGTTTGGAATGTAATATTTATAAGTTCCAGAATCGGTTTTTACCGTAAAATCTATGGGCATTTGCATTCTGCCTCTTCTTTTCAATTTAAGTTTATAAGAATTTAAAGTTTTAGATTTATACGTATTTTTTAACCCAACTATTTGATAATCAATAAACTTGGTAGTTTCCATCCATTGGTCAAAAAACCAGGTTAGGTCTGCACCTGTGTATTCAGTTATGGCATCTCTAAAATCATCTGGATATGGATGCGCACCGTTCCATTTTTTTATATAATGTTGCATGGCAGTAAGAAAAAGTGAATCTCCTAGCACATATTTTAGGTTATAAAGCATCACTCCCGTTTTGTGATAGACTAATCGATAACTACCGCCTTGCCTTATTGCTCCATGGAAACCCGAACTATGTGTATTTAGTTGTTCGTCATAGCCTTGATGCACATCAGAAAGGTAAGGATTGTACAAATTTTCAAAACGAGTATTGACAGAGTCTTGTCGTTTTTTTATATACTTTGATGAGGCAAACCTGGGTCGCTTTTTACCTACTATTTTATCCATTGCCCAAATGGTTGCAAATTGCGTAAATCCTTCATCTAAACTTGCTCGATACGTTTCATTGCTGCCGACCATACCATAAAACCACATGTGTCCTACTTCATGTGCTAATAATCCTTGGTGTTGCGGATAAGAGCCTCCATCGAGCGTTAACATGGGATATTCCATGCCATCTTGGGCATCTGCAACTATTATTTTTGGCCACATATAAGTTCCAAAATCATTGCAAAAAACTTTCATTACTTCCCTAGTGTAGTTAGCTGATGGCAACCATTTTGGCACATGATTTTCTTGTGCAAGGGCTATAATCTTAATTCCATTCCAAGAAACTTCATCAATTCTATACAATGGATCGGCTGTAAATGCGAAATTATGAACATTTACTGCGTAATATTTCCATGTTTTTGTTTTTTCTTTTTCTTTCGGAATTATGATTGTTGGCTTATCGGTTGGCTTTATGTTTTTAAAATTACTAAAATCTAATTTCTTACGAAGTGAATCAGGCATTACTTCTTTTTCATTCATCAAAACGCCTGTGGCTTCCAAAATATATTCTTGTGGAAAAGTAAGTTCTACATCAAAACTTCCAAAATTTGCATAAAATTCTTTATCTAAATGTTGGTCGGTGTGCCAACCAAATTTTTTGTCATACACGCACACAATTGGATACCAATGAACGCCATCAAAATGTTTGATTTTATCGGTTTCAAAAGTTTTGTTTCGTCTTCGCATACTTCCCGAATCCCAATAAGTTTTGAAAGTACAAGTAATTGAAATAGAGTCGTTTGGTAATAAAGGTTGATTTAAAAATACTTTTAAAATTGTGTTATCAAGCTGAGTTTTTACTTCAGTTCCGTTTACTTTCCAGTTTTCAGTAGTTGTTCCTAATCCTTTAGCTTCTGATTTACCGAATTTGGGTTTGAGTTTATTTCCTTTCCATAATTTATGATAATAACTTTCGGGTTGAAAAGCGTTTTCGTTGAGATGAAAAAATATTTCATTCAATTTTTGCGGTGAATTATTGTAGTAAACAAGCGTAAATTCAGTAGCTTCGATGCTATTTTCTTCATCATCAACTTTTGCTTTTATTGTATATTTTACATCTTGCTGCCAATAGCCTTCGTAAGGTTTATTGATTTTCCAATAATATTTATTTTCTAAAGAACGAAATGGAACTGTGTATGGCGATTGTGCAAAAATAAAAATTGGCAGTAAGAAAAGGAAGGTTTTCAAGGGAGATTTTAATTAAAATGAATGATACTATTATGCAAAACAGCCCATTTTTGAGTTTCTTTATACAAATTTGTTTTAACAAAATGAGAAACAGAATAATTTATTCTAAAATTACTAGCCAAATCACCATCTTTTAATCCCTTTGTATTGCCTTTTTTTCTTAAATATACAGATAGGGCTTTTAAAAAATCATGTCCATTGATTAGTTGTAAAATATCTGAATTAGATTTTTTTAAGGTTTCTAATTTTTCCTCTGGAATTTCAAATTTCCGTTTATTAGTTTTTTTTAATTCGCTATTTAATCTTACTAAATAAGAGTCAAAATCAATTTCTAGTTTTTCTAATAAAATCAAATCTTGAAAACCAGTTTCATTTAATGGTAATTCTAAATTTTCTTTTTCATTTAACCATTTCAATATAGAAAATTTTTCTAGGGTTTTAAAAATATCATTTCTAACCTCTGAATGTTTGCTTTTTGGTAAACTTGGCAAATATTCATGCAAAACGTCACTAAAAGCTTCCTTTTCAGTAATCATAACCATTTCTATATCATGAAAATCAGTTAGAAAAATATTTTGTTTTGTATAGTTAATTTTATTTAAATGAGTAAAATCAGCATCTCTAATGCCGAAAACTAAAGGATGAAAGGGTAATAAATCTTGAACACAAAGCTCTAATTTCGGATTACCGCCAGACACCCATTCAACTTTACAATAATCTGAGTTAAATAATTTTCTAAATAATCGCTCATCTGTATCGCCTTCTACTAAAATAAAAGTAATTTTTTTGCTATTAGGATGTGAAACTGCTAATCTTAACTCATCAAATTTATATTGATATGTTATGTCTGTTTTTCTATTCATTATGATGCAATTTCTGCTAGATTAGAAGTTAAATCCCATCTGCCGTTCACAATGGCGGGTGCGTGCGTAGCAACAATAACTTGAATATTTTGCAGTTTTGCAATCGTAATTAAATCATTTAAGAACTCTTTTTGCCAAACAATATGCAACGAAATTTCAGGCTCATCAATTAATAAAAGAACATTGGGTTTAGTATTAAAAATCAATTCATAGAGCAAAACTACTTCGTGTTGTTCACCCGAAGAAAGCTGATTTAATTTTAGTTCTTTGCCTTTGGAGGTTTGAAAATAAAACCCCTTTTCCTTACTTATTTTTATTGATTTATGCGTAAACCTTCTTTCATTTAAAATAGTTGCAAATAAAGTAATTTTAGTTAATAAATCATCAAAAACTTTCAACTTATTCTCTAAATCTTTAATAAAAACTAATAATGCTTTTGCATCAACTTCGCTATAATCTCTATTTTTTTGAACATTCGTAAAAAGACCAAATTCTATCAATTTTGATTGCTTTTCGTTTAATATTTTTAATCTTGAAATATAATCGTTCTCAGAAATGATATTTTTTTCATCAATCAACCTGTCAATATAAGTGCTATCAAGCTCTTGTGTTTTTTCAAACGACTTTTGAATTATTAATAAAATGTATTTAGATAATTCTTCAGAATGATATTGTACAGATTTGATATTTTTAATGCCGACCTGATTACCATAATAAGGTAAATCTTCATCAAAATACTCTGGAACTTCTTTAAATAATCTTTGCTCTTGAATAATGTGCACTTTAAGCGATTCAATAACATTATTCACTTCTGATGGTTTGATTGTAGCTTCTTCAAATACTTCTAACCCCATTTTATCAACTTCAATATTGCCATCTTTATCGTAATTAATCTTGTCAAGTAAAACATCAAATTCGATATCGTTTTTATAAAATGCTACTAACAAACTCGAATTGTCTTTACTCTTTTGATTATTAATTACTATTTTGATTTCATCTTCCAATTTCAAAGTAATTTTCTCAAACTTTAATTCATGAAAAAACTCAAACTTTCTATTAAAAAGGTTAAAAATAATATTCAAAATCATGGTTTTTCCATAGCCGTTGGGTCCAGTAATCAGTGAAACATTCTCAGGATTATCTAGTGGAATATCATAATTAAACAAATCAAAAAGTTTTTCTATTTGTATTGATTTTATACGCATATTTTTTTTTTCTCAAAAATACATTTTTTATTAAATAAAATAAAGATTTTAATATTTCATATTTTGAATAATTGAATGGTTTTCTAATTTACTTCGTAAGATTTATTGGTTTTCATATTTAATCTTTGTTTTAAGTTTCAAATTTTTAAACAACTACTTCTATTAATATTGCTAAAATTCCTGCTAAAACCATAGTTATCATTTTTGCAGCCTTAAACTGATGGTCTTTTGATTCGGACTCAAAGAATATAGTAGTAGAAATATGCAAAAAATTGCCCGCCACAAAAGCAAATAAGTAAGAAAACAGTTTTGAACTATAAAAATTATTTATTGATACTATATTGCTTAGTGCCAGTCCTATAGGCGAAGCTAATGCGTATATAAAAATTAAAATTATTACCCATTTTTTTTGTTGAATTGCAATTATTAATACTGCAGCTAAGGCAAATGATTCGGGTATTTTATGTAACATTAATCCAAAGAGCAAATGCCTAACCTCATCATGTTCGTGGGTGGCATGTGGGTGAACTAAAAGCGTTCCTTCAAGTAATGAATGAATAAAAAGCGATATAAATAGCATATAAATGCCTTTTGAGCCATTTGAATGGTTGTGATGCGAATGTCCATGCTCTACCCCTTGCGAAAAATAATCAATTATAATTTGAAAATAGAAACCAAGTAATACAAATAAACCTATATAAATATGGCTGTTTGTAACCATAAAAAGTTCTGGAAGTATATGCAAAACTGTTATCGAAAATAAATATGCCCCACTAAAAGTGAGCATATATTTAAAGTTTTTTTTATTTAATTCTGGGTAATAAATAATTAATATTCCTGCAAAAAATGTTATAAAAAACAGTATAAGTATATTTAAAATCAAAGTGTATTAAGATTAATTTTTATCAATAATAAAATTTTATAATATTACTTTTCTATACTATAAAATTAATTATGCAAAAATACATTATATTTTGATGAATAGAAATCTTAATAGGTATTTAATGTAAAAATCATATCAAAGTTTTTAAACTTGCGGAGAATAGCACTTTTAATCTCCGCATACTATACGGAGATTAAAAGTGCTATTCTCCGCAAATAAATTATCAATCAATGCTTGAAAAAGAATTTTTAAAGCATTTTTTTTTAATATAAATGAATAAATTAAGTAAAATATGCGGAGAATATTTTAAATTATGAAAAAAATAAATATATTTGCAGTATATAATGCGGAGAATAAAAAACTTTGCGGAGAATATGCGATACATACACGAACTAAAATATTGGCCTCATTTTTCTTACGATATACATTTGCATACCGCAACTTTAGGTTTATTAAGACATAAACAAGGAAAATTGTTGGGTCAAATGGCAGCTTTAGGATTCAAACTCAAAGACGATGCCTTGTTAGAATCTCATACGCTCGAGGCTCTAAAAACTTCGGAAATAGAGGGTGTAATAGTTAATCCTGAGCAAGTTCGATCGAGTGTAGCAAAGCGTTTGGGCATAGAATACATAGGCTTATTGCCAGCTGATAGAAATGTAGATGGATTGGTAGAAACGCTCATAGATGCCACAAAAAATCATAAAATGTTACTAACTAAAGAAAGACTTTTGGGCTGGCATTTGGCACTATTTCCTGCAGCTCAAAGTGGTAATTATGAAATAGAAGTTGGCAAATGGCGGACCGATAGTACTGGTCCTATGCAAGTAATATCAGGAGCTATGGGAAAAGAAAAAGTTCACTATGAAGCTCCTCCTGCACATAAATTAGATGATGAAATGGATACTTTTTTAGCTTGGTTTAATTCCACAGACAATCTTGATTCGGTTTTAAAAGCTGCCATAGCTCATCTGTGGTTTGTAACCATACATCCTTTTGATGATGGAAACGGTAGGATAGCAAGAGCCATAGCGGATATGCAGCTTGCAAAAGCTGATAATTCGGATTTAAGATTTTATAGTATGTCGGCTCAAATAAGAACCGAAAGGAAATTATATTACGAAAATCTTGAAAAAACTCAAAAAGGGAATTTGGATATAAATGATTGGTTGGCATGGTTTTTTAGTTGTTTGAGTTCGGCTTTAGATGAGAGCCAAGTTACTTTAAAAAAAATAGTAGATAAATCACAGTTTTGGCAAACACATCAAGACTCAACCTTAAATGAACGCCAAAAAAGTATGGTTAATAAATTAATGGGAAATTTTGAGGGCAAATTGAACACTTCAAAATATGCAAAAATGAGCAAATGCTCTGCAGATACCGCCTTGCGTGACATTCAAGATATGATAACAAAAGGGGTTTTATTAAAAGAAGAGGCGGGCGGAAGAAGTACTAACTATAGTCTAAATTGGTAATATTTACTTTAAATTGAGATTTTTACAAACCCATTTAACCGATTCATTCCAGTCTTTATATGTATAATTAAATTCTTTAATAAACTTACTGTTGTCATAATTAAAATCTGAGGAAGAAATTACGATTGTTTCTTTATTTATGAATTTTCTTTTCAATATCCAAGGAATAAAAATTCGTATAATATAAAATCCCAAGAGTGCTATATTTTTATTTATTTTGATTGATGGAGGATTTTTTCCAAATCCTAAAGCAATGGAAGTAAAAAAATCTTTGTATGATATTTTATGTCCTGAAATAATATATCTTTCAGCATTAATATTACTTTTTAAAGTTAAATAACATGCTTCAGCTACATCTCGCACATCCACAATATTGATAGTTCCTGTTGGATAAAATCGCATACCTGCAAATATATTTTTAAAAATTTTAGTGCTTGATTTGTCCCAATCACCAATTCCTAAAACAACGGATGGGCAAAGCATAATGGCAGAAAGTCCTTCTTCGATGCCTCTCCAAACTTCTAATTCAGCTAAATATTTTGTTTTGGCATAAATAGAATTTAGGTTTGACTCTGTCCATTTTGTGTTTTCATTGGTAATATTATTCTTTGAATCCCTGCCAATTGCGGCAATCGAACTAAGCATACAAAACTTATGAATTTTGAAATGGAGAGCCATATTTACCATATTGACGGTTCCTTCCACGTTAATTTTAAGCATTTCTTGCTCAGAAACATCGCCAAAAGAAACAACTGCAGCACAGTGTATAACTTCAGAAATTCCTACAAAAGCATTTTCGAGTGTGTTTATATCTAAAATATCTCCAAAGCGGATTTCTATATTTGGAATAGTTTTTTTTAGTTCTGATATATTACTTGTAGAACGTGCTAAAATGCAAAAATTTTCGTTTTTGAGCGTTAGGAGTTTACAAATTTCTGCCCCAATAAGACCAGTTGCACCAGTAACTAAAATCATAAAAATATTAGGTTTTTTATACTATTAATTCAAAAAATTATTTCATTAATTTTTTTGAAAGCGTAATAATCTCATCCACATCTTTAGCGGAAAGTCCGAGTCTATTAGCAAATTTAACGCATAAATTATACTCTTTTTCGTGTATTTCACCATCAATCATAGCAATATAAACGGCATCAGAAAGCTGCTCTTCACGGTCGCCCAGCTCATCTGGTGCAACAAAATAATGTTCGGATGGATTGTTAATAATGGCATTTACTTCAGCTAAATCAATTCCAAACTCTTGGGCTTTTTCGAGTAAAAATTCTTTTTCATCCTCATCCATGTTTCCATCTGCGGATGCCATCGCAACAAGATTTCTAAAATGATTCAAATTTATATTCGCAGGCATTTTTTATATTTTTAAGCAATATTAATAAAAAATTTGAATTTTCAAATAAAATAAAAATCAATAACCAATTAATTCCTCTTTAATGGCATCAGCCATTAAGCCGACCAAAACAAATAAATTTTCTTTCATTACATATTCTTTGTTTATATTGATTAAAATGACTTCAGCTAGTAAGTTTTCTGAAATATATTGAATAATATTATTTTCACGAATGGATTGAAAATTACCATTATCAGTAACTTGTATTGTTTTTTTATATTTTTCAGTTGCTTTGGAAATAAGAGTTGTTTTGAAATCATTTAATTTTTCATGATTTTGAAAAGTAAATTCGTCTAATTGTGTTTCACTATTTCGTTTTTTAAAGTAAGTAAGATGCACAAAACTTCCATTATTAGCATCAAAAGTATTAAAAACCAAAAATAGGGCTTTGGGTTGGTTTAATTTTTGCAAATGTTCTTGCCATAAAAAAAAACCATCTGGAACTTCTTCTTCAGTTTTTTGAAAATAGGCTTTATTATGTCTAAAATTAAAAGCATTTTCTAATTCTAGACCTTTATCTCCAAAACATTCTTCGGTAGGAATGGCTTCATCGCCATAAAACTCATTTGAAATATAGCTTGATTTCAATTTTTCGGACAAACAATAGGCAAAATAACCAATGCCTTGCTTATTCAAACTTTCAGGAGAAACTACTATAATCTTACCTTTTCGTTCAGTTAAAGTGCCATATTCTGTATTAGTTTCTCTGTATTCTAAAAATAATTTATCGCTCAAAACACCGTTATTCATTATTTTCATTATTCGGAAACGAAATTCGTTTTTTCCTTCTGCAATTTTATAAATATCGTCTTCAGAAAGCTCCAAATTCACTTTTACGGCTTCTAAACTTAGCTGACCACGCCTCACTTTACAAGCAATTTCGGGAACATATTTTTTGTAAAAAGCTTCTCTTAACTTACTTCTAATGTCGCTCATTCTTCGTTTTTGCTTTCCTTCTTCCATTTTTTGTACAAAACTTGAAGAGATTATACCCGTAGGAATTGCCACAATCATTACGCCCATCATGGCAATTAATCCGCCCAAAATCTTACCTAATGCTGTTATTGGATAAATATCGCCATAACCGATAGTGGTTAGTGTAATTATTCCCCACCAAAAAGATTGCATAATATTTGGAAAAGCATTCGGTTGAGCTTCGTTTTCGAGGTAATACATTATAGAACTCGACATAACCAAAACTGAAAAAAACATTAATAGCGTAGCTAATAATTCTTGTTTTTTTTCGCTCATTATTTTGCCAATAACTGTTAAAGAGTGTGAATACTTAGTTAGTTTAAACACTCTTAGCAAACGGATAAGCCTAAATATACGTAAATGACGCAAATCTATATTGGCAATTATGGGTATAAAAAAAGGTAAGATTGAGATTAAATCTACCAAAGAATTGGCACTAAAAATAAATTTTTTATAGGCTTGCCATTTTAATTTTCGAGGATAATTAAGGTCTGAAACCCATAGTCGAAGTAAATATTCAATAGTAAAAACGGTAACAGTAAAAATTTCAAATGCTTCAAAATAAAATGAAAATTGTTGATAAATATTTTCGTAAGATTCTAAAATAACAGCTGCTACGTTGAGCAAAACCAAAATTTCAATAAAAATATCAAATAAGCGGGCAGAAAATTCTTTTGAACTTTTAAGACTAAAAAATTTGGCAACTATTTCTTTTATAGCTTTTCGCTCAATCATAAATTTTTAAATGATATACGAAATTAATTAAAAACTTTTAAATATAATTATAAAGCATTATTTTATTAAATTTATTCCAAAAATTCAAGTTTTGATTATAGGGAACCTCTAAAAACCCCAATATTATTTTTAAAAATCCCACCCAAACCAATTTCTGTTACGAAACCACAGAATCCAAGTGGGAGGGCTTCAACGGAATTGAGGTTTTTAGGAGTTCCCTATGCTCTTAATACAGGTATTTTATCAGAGAAAAGAAACAAATAACCACTTTCGCAGAGCAAACTCATTTTAGATTAATGTTTTAAATTACTAAATTATTACTAAAACAAATGCATTTCTCCTAAGGAAGAAATGCCTAGAGTCTCATGCTATTAACCTGACGAGTATTTATCTATAATTATTTTTTTATAACTTATTGATAATCAGTACTTTACGCTAAGTAAATTTATAGATATATTGACGTAAAG
>REAG01000067.1 GCA_004294265.1 Cytophagales bacterium
CACATCACATCACATCACATCACATCACATCACATCACATCACATCACATCACATCACATCACATCACATCACATCACATCACATCACATCACTTCTTTCTAGCATAAACATGAAAGTGGTTTCTATCGCTTTCTTATTTTTTACGCATTTCCTTAGTTTTGCTCAATGGCAAACACCCAATAATACCAATACTGTAAGTTTAAACAATCAAAATTCCACAAGAAATGTGGGCATTGGCACAACCAACGCTGCTGCAAAATTGCACGTGGTGGGTAATACTTGGTTGAATGGCATCACATCAATTACTGGTTTGGTGTATCAAGGCAATACTATTACGTTTACAGGTGCAAAACTTGATTTTTTTACGCCTGTCCAAGCCCAATACAATGGAGGAAAACCTATATTGAGTCTAAGTCAATTCGGAGAAATTAACTTTTTCTCTTCTCCTTATTTGAATCAAAATACCATATATTTGGGCTGGTCAGGCGATTTTAATCATGGAATCAGGCAAAGCAACAACTTTGGTGGTGCTTCTGGTTTTGATGGACCAGTTGTGTTTGGGCAAAATGGAGGAGCTTTAGGCAGCAGCACTCAAAATCAAAACTGGACAAACAACGGCACTAAAGTTGCCCTCAGCTGGAACAACGACAACGTGGTTAAAATTCATAATTCCTTACAATTTGCAGACGGCACTTTGCAAACCACCGCTGGGCAAAATGTAACTTATAATGCAAGTAATAATTATTATACCTATCAAGGGAATGTGAATATACCTGGACTATTGAAAGTAGGTAATAATTCGTTGTATTTGGGGGGAGTTTCAAATGGCACTCCTGGAACATCAAATGAGATTTATACGGATGGTTCTGCCCTTGAAATTCAATCAAAAACGCAATCCATTTATAATCAAAATACAATTATCAATAATGGGAACACAGGCAGAGTTGGTATTGGCACAACTGCATTAATTGAAAAATTAAACATAGATGGAAACATAAAATTTGCAACCGCAAATACGGGTGTCGTTTTTAATGATGGAAGTAGTTTGAAATCAAGCCAAGGAATTTTGAGAAATGGTGATTCAAATATTGCTTTTGGTGAAATGATTCAAATTACTGGCGATAACCCAATGTTGAAGATTGGTGGTTTGGTATTGCAAGATTTTTCAACTTATTCAGGTTTTGTAAACGGTTCAGCAATATCAAAGCCTGAAGCATTTGTTTTTGGCAATATTTTTTGGGATGAAGTAAAACAAAAATATATTTCAATTTTCAATAAAGATGTAATTACTAGAATTAATTATGCAGGTGGAGGTAGTAATCCTAGGGGCAATATAGAAACAACTACAACTACAGAAGGCGGAACTGCCATAAGATTTAATACTGAAGATGGAAATTTAGAATTTTTAGCAGTACCTAAAAACTTACCAGCGGGTCCTTCTGGCGGTTTTGAAATTACAAAAGCTGAATTAATTTCAAATGTAAGAATGGTAATTTCAGCCAATGGAAATATTGGCATAGGTAAAGCTGTACCAACTGATAAATTGGATATTAATGGAAATTTAAAAACAAATTCAGCTACTATTACTAATCTTTTGGGAACTGGTACAAGAATGGTTGTTGCTGACAAGAGTGGGAATATAAACAGTCAAGCAATTACTTGGAATGAAAATGTTATTCAACAAACACCAACAAAACTTGTTACCTTATATTCTGCATCACAAAACACCAACGAAGTTACATCTTTTAAAAGTGAATGTACTAATAAGAAAGGCACACTAAATACACAATCTGATGGTAATCAAATTACTTATACCTGCTTTCTACCCGATTTTAATTGCGTAAATTTAGCTAATGCTTCTGCAAAAGTTGGAATTGGGGTGGAAAATCCTAATGAAAAATTAGAAATTGCAGGAAATGTCAAAATATCAGGAAATCAAACGTTAGGTGGTAATCAGTTGTTAGGTGGAAATCAAACTGTAAATGGAAATCAAAATATACATGGCAATCAAAATATACATGGTAATCAAAATATACATGGTAAATTAACTTTAGGTAGAACACCAAATTCAGTTAATGATTACCAACTTTCTGTCGATGGCAAAATTATTGCTACAGAGTTAAATTTAAGTCTTGGTTATTGGCCCGATGATGTTTTTAACGCAAACTATAAACTAAAATCTCTTAAAGAAATTGATACTTTTATTCAAAAAAATAAGCATTTACCTCAAGTGCCAAGTGCCAACGAAATGACTAAAAATGGCGTAAATACAGCTAAAATGTTACAAATACAGATGAAAAAGATAGAGGAATTAACGCTCTATCTAATACAACAGAACAAAGAAATTGAGTTATTGAAATCTAAATCAACTTCTAAATAATACGAACATGAAAATCATATATGTTTTTATTTTTTGTAGTTGGCTTAATGTAACAGCTCAATATAATAATTTCCAACCTATGGAAAATACTTCTGTAAAATTTGTAAAAGTTTTAGTTCATTTTATTACATATAAAGATGGAATGCGTTGTTTTAATGAAACGAATGGTAAAATTGCAGCCTTAAATTATATTAAAGCAGCAAATCTGCAACTTGCGAATTTAAAACCAATTTCATTAAAATACAACAGTCAGCAGTTACCAACATTACAACCTAAATTTAGATACGTTATTTCACCAGTTAAAGATGACGTTGATGACCCCGATTCTGATGGAATTTATTTTCATGTGTTTGCACCAAGACATAGAGAGGGTAATGTGTCAGAAACTAAAACACTTTTTCCACAGTATGTAAAACATAAAAACACTATTAACATTTTTTTTGTTGATGGTTATAGAGGTGATGGTGTTGCATATAGTTCAATAGAATTTACTAAACATCCTTATTCTATAAATACATTTTGCACTGTTGGCGTAAACACAAATGATTCGAATGATATAGGTGGAGGTATTCGACATGGTATTAATCATGAAATAGGACATAACTTAAGAAGAAAACATACGTGGGGGCTTTCACTTTCCCATTGCGATGGTACACCAGATATTTATGAATCAGACGATTGTGATGATACACCTCATAATTATAATTGCAATAGTTTAAATGTAATTAATGGAAATTATAAAAATTGTCCTTCTGCAATATCTAATTGTGATACTCCGGAAGAAGTTACTAATAATATGATGGACTTTGGACAAATTTCAGAAAATGTTGCTTTTACGCCTTGTCAATTAGGTGGTATTCATGCTGCTTTAGAAAATAATAAAGTTTTTTTTACAAATAATGTTTTGGATTGTAATGCACTAAATATAACTTATAGTGACATTTTAATAAATAATTCAATTGTTTCAAGTGATTTAATAGGTAACTCAATTTTAATTAATGGTAATTCAAGTGTAAGTTTTTTAAATCAAAATAATATTAAGTTATTAGCACCTGCAATTAATTTCAAAACTGGGTTTAATACTAGTTCTATTGCAAGTACTAAATTTTCAGCAAAAGCAATCAATTTTGTACCAGGATGTCCTAATTGGATTTTAAATACGGATGAAAGTACATGGGATGATAGACATAAAGAATATTTTGGTGTAAAGAGTAGCACTTATAGTCAAAGACAAGAGATTAACGATATACGCGGAATTTCGTGTGGTAATGAAGAACCCACATTTATAAATTTAGGTTCAAATTTGAGAAAAAGTATAGACGAGGAAATTACTCTCGGATTAAATATTGCAAACAATAGCTCAATAAAATTACCCATTCAGTTTAATTTAAGTCCCAATCCAAGCTTTGGCGAATGTACCATAAACAACTTATCCTCAGTTCCGTATGAAATAGAAGTTTTTAACACCTCTGGTAGTTTGGTTTTTAAAGAAAGCCATGCA
>REAG01000068.1 GCA_004294265.1 Cytophagales bacterium
AGTTTAGGATTTCCACACTATATATTAGATATTAGAGAAGAATTTGGCGATTTTGTTATTAATCATTTTACAGACGAATACTTAGCTGGACGCACTCCAAACCCATGTGTTTTGTGTAACACTCATATCAAATGGGATGCTTTATTGAAAAGAGCCGACAAATTAGATTGCGAATTTATTGCCACCGGACATTACGCAAGTGTAAGAAAAGAAAATAATCGTTATGTAATTTCTAAAGGATTAGACGAAACAAAAGATCAATCCTATGTGCTTTGGGGAGTTTCGCAAGAAAGTTTAAGTCGCACATTATTGCCTTTAGGACAGTTTAGGAAATCACAAATTAGAGAAATGGCAACCGAAAAAGGTTTTTATGATTTGGTAAATAAATCTGAGTCTTATGAAATTTGTTTTGTACCTGATAATGATTACAGAGGTTTTTTAAAACGCAGAATACCAACTTTGCAAGAAGAAGTGAAAGGTGGAAATTTTGTGATGTCAGATGGTAAGATTTTAGGAAAACACGAAGGCTATCCTTTTTATACCATCGGACAGCGAAAAGGCTTAGGAATTGCTCTTGGATTTCCCGCTTTTGTTACTGAAATTAGGAAAGAAACCAACGAAGTTGTTATAGGTACGATTGATCAATTAGAACGAAACGGGATGACCGTTCAAAAACTTAATTTCGTTAAATATGCTGATATTGAGGGTAAAAAGTTAGAAACTATTACCAAAATAAGATATAAAGATAAAGGTTCGGAAGCCTTAATTGAACAAATTGGAAATAAAATAAATGTAGAATTTTATGCCAAAGTTAATGCCATTGCTCCTGGGCAAGCTGCCGTTTTTTATGAAGGAAACGATGTGGTTGCAGGTGGATGGATAGAAAAAAGTTTTATTATTTGATCAAAAAAAAAATTTAAAATATGGATTTATTTAATATGATTGGCAAGGTAAAAGAAGTCCAAGAGAAAATGAAAATAGCCCAAGAAAAAACTGGTTTATTACGAGCCGAAGGCGAATCGGGTGGGGGAATGGTTAAGGTTATTGCAAACGGAAATCGCAAAATAATGAAAATCGAAATAGATGATTCAATTATGGACGATAGAGAAATGGTGCAAGATTTGATGGTGGCAGCCGTAAATATTGCACTTAATAATGTGGAAGAAAAAATAAAAGAATCCATGTCCAAGTCGATGGATGGCGTTATTCCGAACATTCCAGGTTTAGATTTAGGTCAATTTTTAAAATAATTGCTTTTAATTTTTGATTAAAAAAATAAAAGTTTTACATTTGCAATCCTTTTTAGACAAAAGAAAGAAAAATAAGAAAATGGCTCATATATTAGATTTTGTAAACAAAGAAATTACAGGCAATGCACTGACGGCTATACCTACATTTTTAGCAGGCGACACAGTAAATGTGCATGTAAAAATAAAAGAAGGTGCTAAAGAACGTGTACAACAATATCAAGGTATTGTAATTCAAAGAAGAAGCCAAGGACATCCTGGAGAAACTTTTACAGTTCGTAAAATTTCTAACGGAATTGGCGTTGAGCGTATCTTTCCTTTAATATCTCCTTCTATCGAAAAAATTGATTTAGTTAGAAGAGGTAAAGTTCGTAGAGCTCGTTTATTCTATTTAAGAGAAGCGAAAGGTAAAAAAGCCAGAATAAAAGAAAAAATAGTTATTACAAAATAATTATTTTTAATATAAACAAAAAAAACTCTTCAAAGTATTTTGAAGAGTTTTTTTTGTTTACTTTTTTTATAAAAATAATATAAATAAATAGTGTAAAAATCCATTTTTATAGTAGATTTGATTTTTAATATCACCCTATAATTTTAATTCATATTTTATGTTATCTCCAGAAGTTCAAACTAAAGTAAATCATTGGCTCAAGGGAGTCTATGACGAAGCCACAAAAGCAGAAATTAATCAATTATTAAAAGAAGAAAAATTTACAGAACTTACTGATTCTTTTTACAAAGATTTAGAATTTGGAACTGGTGGTTTGAGGGGATTAATGGGTATAGGAAGTAATAAAATGAATAAATATACGGTTGGGGCAGCCACGCAAGGTATATTTAATTATCTACAAAAATCGTTTCCAAACGAACAAATAAAAGTTGCTATCGCTTGCGATAGCCGAAATAATAGTCCACTTTTTGCTCAAATTACAGCCGATGTTTTTGCCGCTAACGGAGCTAAAGTCTTCTTATTCAAGGAGTTAAGACCAACGCCAGAGCTTAGTTTTGCCATCCGACATTTAGGATGCCACAGTGGCGTTGTAATTACAGCTTCGCACAACCCAAAAGAATATAACGGTTATAAAGCCTATTGGAACGATGGTGCACAAATGCTAAGTCCGCACGACACTAATTCGATACTAGAAGTTCAAAAAATTACTTCTGTTGCTGAAATAAAGTTTTCGGGAAATGCTTCTAATATTTCAATTATTGGAGAAGAAATTGATAATGAATATCTAGAAAAAATTACTTCTTTATCGATTTCAAAAGAAGCAATCAAACGACAAAAAGATTTAAAAATAGTATTTACGCCTTTGCACGGTTCGGGCATTACACTTGTTCCACAATTGCTTCAAAAGTTTGGTTTTGAAAATGTAAATATTGTAAAAGCTCAAGAAAAACCTGATGGTAATTTTCCAACTACGCCTTCTCCAAACCCTGAAGAAAAAGCAGCTTTGGCAATGGCGGTTGCCAATGCTAAAGAAATTGATGCCGATTTAGTACTTGCCACCGACCCAGATGCAGACAGAGTGGGAATTGCAATTAAAGATTTGAAAGGTGAATGGGTGCTTGTAAATGGCAATCAAACGGGTTCTTTGCTTATTTATTATATGTTAAACGCTTGGAAAGAAGCAGGAAAAATTGATGGCAAACAATTTATTTGTAAAACAATTGTTTCGAGTTATATCATGGATGCGATTGCCAAAAAATTTGGTGTAAAATGCTATAATGTACTCACAGGATTCAAATATATTGGTGAAATAATTAGAAAAACAGAAGGTAAAGAAAAGTTTATTGTGGGAGGGGAGGAGAGCTATGGCTACTTGGTAGGTGATTTTTCGAGAGATAAAGACGCTGTTGCCTCATGTGCTTTTATTGCTGAAATGGCAGCTTACGCCAAAGATAAAGGAAGAACGCTATACGAACTTTTGATTGATATGTATGTAGAATTTGGTTTTTATAAAGAAAAATTAAAATCTATTACAAAACCTGGCAAGTCTGGTCAAGATGAAATTAAGGCAATGATGGTAGGTTTTAGAAATAATCCACCCAAAATATTGGCTCATTCTAAAGTTGTAAAGTTAATGGATTATGAAAATAGTGTAGAAATTAATCTTTTAAATGGGGTAAAATCAGATATTTTATTACCAAAATCGGATGTTTTGCAATTTCTAACTGAAGACGGAAGCTTAGTTTCGGCTCGTCCATCTGGCACTGAACCTAAAATTAAATTTTACTTTTCTGTAAACGAAAAACTACCCTCTAAAGCCGATTTTGACATCGTTGATGCTAAATTAAATACAAAAATTGATCAAATTATTGCTGATTTAGGTGTTTAAATCTTTATAGATATTTTTATGAAAAACCTCAATTGCAAAATTAAATTTTGTGGTTGAGGTTTTTTTTATGTCTGAAATGTTTTTTTTATTTCAAGGAAATATTTTTTTTGATTTTTTTTGAATTTTGAATTTTCTTAATTTTTAATTTTTAATGATTTTTCAGAAAATCTGAAACTATTTGGATAGTGTACAAAAAAGTGTGTAATCCCAAAGAAATGTTATATTTAAAATTCAACCTTTAAATAAAAAAACAATGGAATTTACACACGAACAAATAAC
>REAG01000188.1 GCA_004294265.1 Cytophagales bacterium
AAATATTTACAATTAAATTTTTAGAAAACCCCTTTCTTATTTCCCCAATGGGGAAAAGTTAAAAAGGAATTGTAATTATTTATTGGACTTTATATAAGCCGCTTTCTAATTTCCCTAATGGTAAAAAGCTAACAAGGAATTTGTAAGTATTTATTAATATTTATTTCAAAAAAAAAAACCTCAAATTGTTTTGAGGGTTTTTTATTTGAAATTTAAACCAATATACGAACTGGATCTTCCAATAAACCTTTGAGCGTTACTAAAAAAGCCGAACCAACTGCTCCATCAACCACTCTGTGATCGGCAGAAAGCGTAATTTTCATAATATTTCCAACCACAATTTGTCCATCTTTTACGATTGGTTTCTGTGCAATCGCACCCACAGAAAGTATGCAAACATCAGGTTGATTAATAATTGAAGTAAATTCTTCTATTCCAAACATTCCTAAATTCGAAATTGTAAATGTATTTCCTGCCCAATCATTGGGTTGTAATTTACCATTTTTAGCTTTCCCTCCCAAATCTTTTACTGTTGCCGAAATTTGAGAAAGCGATAAGCTATCCGCAAATCTTACTACTGGAACCAGTAAACCATCTTCAACTGCTACTGCAACTCCAATATGAATATGATTGTTAAATCTTACTTTATCACCAAGCCAAGAACCGTTCACTTTAGGATGTTTGCGAATGGCTGCTGCCACTGCTTTTATAACCATATCGTTGAAAGAAATTTTTGATTCTGCCCACTCATTTATAGATTTTCGAGCTTCAACCGCTTTATCCATGTTTATTTCCATGGTCAAACTAAAATGCGGAGCCGTAAATAAACTTTCTGATAATCGCTTAGCTATTACTTTTCGCATCGAAGAAACTGGAACCTCTTCATAGCTTTCAACTCCAACCGCTGCTGGTGAAATTGCCACCGATTTAGAAGCCGCTGCGGGTGCTGCAACTGGCGATGATTTGAAATTTTCTATATCTTTTTTTGTAACTCTTCCGCCTTCGGCAGTGCCTGTTACTAATTTAAGATCAATTCCTTTATCAGCCGCAATTTTTTTGGCTAAAGGGGAGGCTTTTAATCTCGAATCTGAAGAATTATTACTATTTGATGATTGTATTTCTTGAACAACTGGAGCGGATGCAGCTGGAATAACTACTTCTTTAGGAGCTTTTCCTGCCGAAAGCAAGGTTTTATAATCCGCATTTGCATCTCCAATCACACATATAACGCCATCAACAACGGCAGCTTTTCCTTCTTCCACACCTATATATAATAGTGTGCCGTCTTCGTAACTTTCTAATTCCATAGTGGCTTTATCGGTAGCAACTTCTGCTAACAATTCGCCAGATTTAACTTTATCGCCCACTTTTTTATGCCATTTTTCAATGGTTCCTTCGGTCATGGTATCGCTCATTTTTGGCATTAAAACCAATTTTGCTTTTATTGAAGATGTATCAACCGCAGGAGCAGCCGCTTTTGCAGGTGCAGGTGCACGAGTTTCGACTACAGGAGTTTTAGCTACTGTTGAACCACCCAAAAGTCCAGAAATATCTTCACCCGTTTTTCCAATAATCGCCATAATACCATCTACAGGAATTGCCTCTTTGGCATTTGCTCCTATATATAATACAGTTCCTGTGCCATAAGATTCTACTTCCATAGTAGCTTTATCTGAATCTACTTCGGCCAAAAGTTCGCCTTCTTTTACTGAATCACCCACTTTTTTGTGCCAAACTGCAATTACACCTTCTGTCATGGTGTCGCTTAGTTTGGGCATTCTCAAAATTTCTGCCATAATAATTTATTATTCAATGATAATAGTTAGCAAATTAAAACTAAAATTCTAAAATTATCAAAATTTGGTTAAATCTTTTTTTGTTTAGTAATATTTTATTTATCTTAATAATTGAACCCAACGCTTAAACTCTTCTTGTTTGCCCGAAAAATAGGTTACTTTCGCATAGCAATAATATATTCCATCGGGGCTTCCGTTTCCATCCCAATTTATGTTTATATCATTTGTACTATATATTTTTGTTCCCCAACGATTAAAAACCTGAAAATTAAGTGATTGAACCAACCTTGGTGTGGGTTTAGGCACTAAAATATCGTTAAAACCGTCTTTTGGTTCTGGTGTAAAAACATTTGGAAAGTCAAAATAAGGTAAGTTTTCACAGTTTGATACATTCTCACAAACTATATTTGAAAAGTTACTTTCTATTAAATTTCCATTTTCTAAATTCCTAAATGTTTTGATTTTATAGCATCCTTCAAAAGCTTTATTATCTATGTCTAAATAATTATTTTCGTTTGCATTAAAAGTTTTGAGCAAATTAAAAGTAGGATTTTCGGATTTTGAAGAATAATGAAGATGATAACCTAAAATTGTACTTTCACAATTTGGTAAAATATTTAATTTCCAATTTAAAGTAATTTTTTCTTCAAAATTATCACAGTTAAAAGTATTAAGATTTAATATAGGTTCGCAAGGTGGTACCGAATCTTTTGGTATTACGCCACGCACAATCTGAGAAGCATTTATTAATGAATCCAATACAAATCCACTTGTTGTAATATTTTGACAGCCAACAGATTGTTTGCCATTTGTTGAGACATAATAAGAGTAGGATTGTCCATTAACTAAAGGTTCTGTATTTTGTCCTATATCTTCAAAACTATTGCCTGTTGTGCTGGCAATCAATAAAAAAAAGCCTGTATTTGTATTTAATTTATATATTTTTGTAGGATAAGTATTTTGCCATGGTGTTGCACTATTCCAAGTTAATGATATTTTTTTATTGTTAGGAAAAGCCAATAGTTTAACTGAACTTGCCCAAGATGTTGTATTTTTTACTAATAGATTTTGGCTGTATTTGTAAATCACTTGGTATTCGTACTGAATTTCTTTTGTGTTTAAATTAATGTCAGTATAAGTAGTATCCGAAATTCCACTAAAAGTTGTGACTAATATAGGATTTACATTAGAGGATTTACGCCATAATTCATATATATAGGGTGCAACATCAAGGGTCATTAATTCAACTTTTGGTTTTGTCCATTTAATATTTATTTTCCCCAAAGTTTCAGAAGTTCCAGTTACCGAAACATTGGTAATGTAAGTAATATCATTGTTTAATTGCGAACAATTCATTACAGATGGTTTTCCAATTCCTTTTCCAATTTTTTGATGTTCTGCATATACATAATAACAATATTCTATGCCATGAGTAACCGCAGTATCTCTAAAAAAAACTGCATTTCCATTCAATTGAGCAATATTCGTAAATCCAGCTACAACATCTAAACCAGTATTGCAAGCTGAACCTGAAAATGTGGAATTATTACATGATTTACGCATCACATTTATTTTTGCATTTCCTGAGGCATTACAATTATATAAATTCCATTTTAGTAATATTTCGTTATTAGATGGCGTTGCATTAAACCCCGAAATGGATGGTCCATTTACTTTAATTGCCCATGTTTTAAATTCTACTAAAGTAAGATTACTTGGTTTATTATCATCTATTTTAAAAGTATTATTATATTCTTCTTGTCGAATGTGTTCGCAGGTTGTTTGCCAATTAAAAAATATTTTTGATGGATTATTTAAAGGATTTATAAATGAATTTAAAAAAGCAGGATTTGAAGGCACATCAAACGAGGCTCCCGAATATTTAATATTTATGTCATCTATAAAATCTGGATCTGAACCTGTAATAGTTCCTAAAAGTAATCTTCCCGCCTGTACACATGTGTCTTTTGGTAAAATAAGAACAGGTTTTTTATTATTGGATTCTATAATATCAATTTGCATATCCCTTGTTAAATAACCAATTTGAATACCATTTCTATATTCTGTAATTTTAAATGCAATATTAAATTCTCCTTTAATACAAGGTTTTTCCCATGTAATTGTGCCATTATTTGGGTTTATACTCAAATTTGAATTACAAAATTGAGTGCTAAACAAAGGGTTATTTAAAAGTCTATGACCTGGAACTTCTCTAGCTGTTTCAGCGTTTTCTGGTAAGAATTTCGGAACAATTAATTCGTAAACCAATGAATCGCCATCGGCATCAAAAGCTCCAGGATTATGAGTAAATGTTTGATTGATAGCACCTTTATCAATAGGTGGAAATTTCATAATTGGTGTACTGTTTTGTCCTAATAATGGATCAATTAATATTTGTGTTTCTATATAAAAGTTTACTTTATCAGAATCATCAATATTTAAAATGCCAGCATTTCTGTTATCAACTTTTGTGTAAACGGTGTATAATCCTGGGTTGTCGTAGGTATGAGTGAAATTAAAAGTAAGTTCTTCTGTATCGCTATTGAGCGGTCTGGAAATTTTATTTACTTTTTGGCTTGTGCCGTCTCCAAAATAAATGGTAGCATCTTTTTGATCTGCAGCTCCTGGAGTAGAGTTTTGATACAAATAAAAAGTAAAACTGTATCTGGTACTAGCTCCACCACCAATTTTTTTTGCCACTATTTCTCCTGCGCGCACATGGGTTGCGAGTGAAATTTTAGGTAATAAAAAAATAATAATTAGTGCAAAATATATTTTTAAAAGTTTCATTTCATTTTTTTTAATAAAAAACAAACATTGCTATTATCATTTAATAATAGCAACATTTGCTCTAAATAATCCTTAAAAATTTTTAGGGATAATTGTTTCGTTAGGTAAACTTTTGAAATAATTATATGTTATTTTCATTCCTGTTGCTCTATCAACTTTTGGCTCCCATCCCAAAATTTGTTTTGCTTTTGTAATATCTGGTCTTCTTTGTTTTGGGTCATCTTTTGGCAAATCTTTATAAATAATTTTTTGGGTTGTACCAGTAAGTTTTATAACTTCTTCAGCAAATTCTTTTATTGTAATTTCAGTAGGATTTCCAATATTTACTGGCAAATGATAATCGCTCATCAATAATTTAAAAATACCATCAACTAAATCATCTACATAACAAAATGAACGAGTTTGCATACCATCTCCAAATACAGTAATATCTTCCCCACGCAACGCTTGACCCATAAAAGCAGGCAACGCTCTACCGTCATTTAATCTCATTCTTGAACCATAAGTATTAAAAATTCTTACTATTCTGGTTTCAACCCCATGCACTTGATTATAAGCCATCGTGATGGCTTCCATAAATCTTTTGGCTTCATCGTAGCAACCACGAGGACCAACTGTATTTACGTGTCCCCAATATTCTTCGGGTTGAGGATGCACGTTTGGATCACCATAAACCTCTGAGGTAGAGGCAACTAATACTCTTGCTTTTTTGGCTCTTGCCAGCCCTAAAATATTATGAGTTCCTAAAGAACTTACTTTTAAGGTTTGAATTGGAATTTTTAAATAGTCAATCGGACTTGCTGGGGAGGCGAAGTGCATTATATAATCTATTTCTCCTGGAACGTTTATATATTTTGATACGTCTTGATGATAAAATTCAAAATCGGGAAGTTTAAAAAGATGCTCAATATTACGCATATCGCCTGTAATTAAGTTATCCATAGCAATAACTCTCATTCCTTCTTTGATAAATCTATCGCATAAATGCGAACCCAAAAATCCGGCTCCGCCTGTAATTAAAACTGTTTTTTTCATCGTTTATTTATTATTAATGTCTTTTACATGCTTTTTTTCAAAATTACTAATAATTATTTTAGAATTTAATTAAAATATTTTTTTTAATTAAATATATTTAAGGAATAAGTGTATTTTTTGATTCATTGTTATTTTTAGTTTTTCCAAAAGCATAATTTAATGAAAATGTGTTGCTAAAACCAAGCTTTGCATGATACAAAGCGGCATAGTTAAATTCAAATCCTAAGTAAGAATATCCAATTCCAAAATGTGCAAAGAAAGATGAAATACTTATGCCTGTTCTTACTTTAAAATTATTTATTATTTCATATTCTGTTCCAATTCTAAAAGTTGGTTTTCGTTCTACGTCTTTTTCGATTTGAGCATTTAAGAGCAACTTTTCGTAAGGTTTATAACTAATTCCAATAAACATCACAGTTGGCAAACGCTCGTCTTGATAGTTTTGTAACTTGGCTTGATTGATATTTTTAATAATTGCTCCCATCGAAAGTGTTTGTGTAATTCGAGCTTTTCCTCCAAAATTTAGTATGAAATTGTTTTTAGTTCCAAACTCAGAAACGTAAGATTGTACATATTCTACTTGCATTCCTAAACTAATCCATTCTATTTTATGAGCGTAGCCAATAGCAATTTGCGTTCGGTTAAAATGTTCGTTTCCAAGCCGCTGAACCAATAAACTGGTGTTTCCAAAACTATAAGTCGGTTGCACATAAGCTAAAGCAAGCGTATTAAAACTTGATTGAAAAAAACGATTATCATAATGAATTCCTAGGTTTGACTTATCCATTTGAGCCGATGCAGCAATATTATTTGAAACCGCCCAAACGTCTGCTAATGTAATACTTGTGTATGCCATTCCTGCCGATCTCCCACCTAAATATTGAGCTTTTAATGTAAGATTCAAAAATAAAAAAACCGAAAAATATAATTTAACTTTATATAATTTTGCAAATTTCATTTTATAAAATAATTTGATTTTAAATTATCCTAAAATATTATTAATTTTACTTTTTACTATCTCAACCGAAATGTTTTTCATGCAAGCATGATCGCCTCGAAAACAGCTATTATTTCCATACACACTGCACGGACGACAAGTAAGATTATTATCTTGAACAATATTATTTTGTTGATGATAAGCTCCAAAACCCAAGTAAGGATGTGTAGGACCAAAAATGCCCAAAGTTTTAATTCCTAGCATAGCGGCTAAGTGCATATTTCCACTATCGTTGCTAACCATAATATCAAGTTTTGAAATTAATTCAAGCTCATCATACAATTTATTGGGTAAGTTTATTGCAAGTTTAATGTTTCCCGAAATTAAAAGAGTTGATAATATTTCATAATCTGATTTTCCTCCAAATATATAAATACTTACTTTTGGAAAATCATTTATTAAACATTTAAGTAAGTTTTTATAATTTTCTATACCCCATTCTTTCAAAGAATGAGCCGCCAAAGGAGCAATCCCAATTTTTTGTGAATTATCTAAATGTAAATACTTAGTTGTATAAATAAAAGGAAAACTATTAGAAAGAACAAGTTGATTATCTTTTGAAAATTTGTTAAATACATCTGCATACCTTTCAGTTTGGTGTTTTAAAAGAAATAGTTTTTTGTAGTTTTTAGAAATTAGCTTTCTTTTTTCAGATTTTCCTTTATCAATAATATAAAAATTGATGTTTTTTATTTTTAAAAAGTAAGAAATTAGCCGAGAACGCAAACTGTTATGTAAATCTATTACAGCATCAAATTTTGTAATTGTTGAAATAAATTTCACAAATTTTAAAAAGCCAAATATTCCTTTATGAATGTTTTTGTCAAAACCAATAAAATGCAAACGAGGAATGTTAAAAAAAATGGGTTGAAATATTTTTTTTGAAATAAAATAAATTTCAGAATCTTTGTTTTGAGCCAAAAAAGCATGGATTGCAGGTAAAGTCATCGCTACATCGCCCATGGCAGAAAATCGGATAACTAAAATCTTCATATTTATACTTTATACAAATATAAATATCAACTTTTTAAAATCCTATTTTAAAGAATAGCAAAAATAAGTTTCAGACTTTTTGAATTATATTTTGTTAAATAAAGTTTAATAAATATTTACAAATTCCTTGATAACTTTTCCTAAGTGGAAACAAAAAAAGGTTTTTTTTTAAAAATTTAATTATAAATGTTTGTTACATTCAATATAAATTAAAAAGGCTTTTGTGTTTGCACACAAAAGCCTTTGATTTTCTATGATAAAGTTTTTATTTTAAACTGAGATTTGACTTTGGAGTATCCAAACTTGCTTCTTCAGCAACTTTATAATCATATTTAGACAAATCTACATGATATTTTGTGCCGTTTGCACTTTTGAAAGATGCATATTTAACGCCATCTATTGTTTCAACTTTAACATCACCTACAATCAAAATAGTTTTTGACTTTGAACTATTATTGGCTTGTAAGCTTTTTGAACAACTGGCAAACACCATAGAAACTAAAACGAAAATATAAAAAACTGACTTTTTCATGACTTTAAATGTTTAATGTTAAATAATTGTTAACAAATATACGACAATAATTAACAATTTGTTAATATTAGATAAATATTTTTTTAAAATAAATTGTAATAGTCTGATTATCAGTAAAAAATATTTACAATTAATTAACATTGGACGCTTTTAAATTAATTTTTAATCAAATATTCTTCTTATTTTGAATCATTTTAAATAATTTCTTTTGCAACCATTTTTATAATATACTTGTTAATTTTGTATCCTAATCAATATGATTCAAGAACAATTTAAAGCCGTATCTTTATCTTTTCAAAATACACCCATTTCAATTCGAGAGTTATTTTCGTTTGATGAATCGGGAGTTAAACGAATTTTACTGTGTTTGAAAGAGCGTTTTGATTTTCAAGAAGCCTTGTTTATTTCTACTTGCAATCGAACAGAACTTTATTATGTTTCAGAAATAGATTTGAATAATCAAATTATTGATTATTTTGTAGAACAAACTGATATTGCAAAAGCTGGAGAAATGAAGCAATATTTTTTGAAATTTAACCAAAGTTTAGAAACCATACACTATTTATTTGAAGTTTCTATCGGTTTACATTCGCAAGTAATTGGCGATTTGCAAATTATTGGGCAAGCAAAACTTGCTTATCAATGGTCGGCAGATGTAAATATGGCAGGTGCGTTTTTGCATCGTTTAATGCACAGTATTTTTTATGCCAACAAAAAAATTGTTCAAGAAACAAATTACAGAGACGGAGCTGCATCAATTTCTTATGCTGCCGCAGAGTTGATAGATGAAATTTTAATTTCTAATAAAAATAAAACTATTTTATTGGTTGGAACTGGCGAAATAGGTGAAGATATTTCAAAAAATCTTATTAATTTTGGCTATACAAATATTACTATTTGTAACCGAACTTTAGAAAATGCTCAAAATTTAGTTACAAAACTTAATTTTGATTTAAAAAGTGTACTTCCTTATGAATTGTTATGGTCGCACATCGCTTATTTTGATGTTATTATTTCGGCAGTGCAAGTTGCTGAACCGCTTTTTACTTTCGATAAATTAAAAGATTTGAAAGTTTATTCGCATAAAAATTTCATTGATGTTTCGATGCCTCGTAGCATTGATATTTCAATTGAAAAAATTCCTGGAATAGTACTTTATAATTTAGAAGACTTAAATAAAAAAACCTCTAAGGCACTGGAGTTGCGTTTGGCAGCTGTGCCAAAAGTAAAGCAAATTATTAACGAAACTATTGAGGAGTTTGCTTCTTGGGTAAAAGAAACCGAAGTTTCACCCACCATTCATCGGATAAAATTGGCTTTAGAAACTATCAGACAAGAAGAAATAAATAGATTTAATAAGCAATTAACCGAAAACGAACTAAAAGCTGTTGAAACTATCACTAAAAATATGGTTCAAAAACTTATTAAATTGCCAGTTGTTCAATTAAAAGCCGCCTGCAAGCGTGGAGATGCCGAAAATTTAATAGAAGTTTTAACTGAGCTTTTTGATTTAGAAAAACATTCAGAATTAAAATAGATTTTTTAATATTAATTTATTTTCATTTTTTTAAAAAGTATTTTTCCATATAATATATCTAATATGAACGCAACCATCGAAATTAGTTTGTATGCACTTACTGAAAATTATGTTCAAATTGTGTTAGATTTTATTGCAAAAATTAAAGAAAATAAAGAACTCGAATTTGTTACTAACGGATTGAGTACGCAAATTTTTGGTGATTATGCAACTATAATGAATATATTAACAGAAGATATGAAGTTTGTTTTGGAACAAGTTCCAAGCGTTTTTGTATTAAAAATAGGAAAAGGGATTTTAAAATATTGATTATAGGGAACCTCAAAAAAACCCAATATTATTTTTAAAAACCCCACCCAAACCAATTTCTGCTAAGAAACCGCAGAATCCAAGCGGGATGTACTTCCAATGAAAGTGTTTTTTTTTGGTAATAATTTAAAATAAATATCTTGATTATAGTTAAAAAAGTCCAAATGAGAATTCCATGGTATAAGCCCTTTCATTTGGATTTAAGTGTATTGAATTAGAAATTGTTTTGGGTGGAAAATCGTTATATTGAGTCCACTAAATATTTACAATTAAATTTTTAGAAAACCCTTTTCTTATTTCCCCAGTGGGGAAAAAGTTAAAAAGGAATTGTAATTATTTATTACACTTTATATAAGCTAAGGATTTTAAAACTTCAATCTTTATCTTTTCTCAAAAAGAAAAGACAGAAGGTGGCATAAATTTTAGGTAAGTTTTTTAAAAAATAATAATGTTATTAGGAATTTCCTTTTATATTATTACTTTTTAAAAGTTTTATTTATACTTTTTTTGCTATGATTTACTGCTTTTATAGTTGAGAATTTATTTTTTGGAGTAAGTAATTTATGTGAAAAAAAATCATCACGAATACAACAACTTCCAGCATGAGCACGATGCCCGTCTTGATCTTGGTCTTTCAAAAAACTCTCGGGTCTGACTTCCAGCATTTTCTTTTTCCATTCTTCGTTTTGATTTTTTAAACTGTCGTTGTCGGCTTTAGAAAACTCAAATTCTAAGAGAGAATTCAAATTGGGTTGCCCCGCATCGACCCAAGCAGTAAACCAAAAATCGCCTACCATTTTGATTGATGCAACCATTCTTCGTTCTACTTGTCCTGCCAACATTTGATGATAGCTTTCCGAAAAAGGGCGTGAATAAGTTTTAATTGTCATGCCCGATCGCTCATCGAAAGTATATTTTTTATCTGGACTAAATTTTTTAGTTAGTAGTTTTTCAAAACCAAATACAGAATCAAGAGCAAAATGAGCATTTTTGATTGCATCCCAAGCCTTAAGTTGAGTATTTTTAACATAAGAAGATGGTCCTACATAAAAATCATAATTTTCTGAATATAGTTCTGGCAACCTTGATTCCCAAAAGCCATGAATGCCTAATTGGTTGGTAAATTGCCCGTTATAGTTGCGAGTGGTGTGCAGTGGCACGTTTCCATCAGCAATATAATGACCTAAGTCAGCTGATATTCTCAAAATTCTTTTTGCATCCATTTGTTTAAAAGCTTCAGTTAGTTGGTATTTCATTTTATTTACAAACCAAGGATTTATGCCATGTTTCATCAAAGAGTCTTCTGAAAATTTCTTAACCGCTTCGTTCCAATAGCGTGGCACTTTAAAAATAGCACTATCACCATAATTATCAATATCAATATAGTGGCGAGGAGCTTCTCCATCAACTGCATATCGTCTTTGGTCAGGATTTATTGCATTTTCTGTAATAAATATAATATTTTTTTTATAAAATGGAAGCATTTCGGATGGTAAAGTGAAAACCGCCAATCTGTTAATTCGCTTGTGTGCAAAAAATCCCCAACCATAATTATTAAAAAATAATCCTAAAAATAAAATCAAGAATAATTTTTGTTTCATTTTGTCAAATTTTATTATTTGAGCCCAATCTATTTTATAAAATTTAATTCAATCTTAAAATTATAGTATTAATATCTAGTTCAATAGCATTATTATTTGGTATGATTTGGCAGAAAAAACTGGAAATAACTTTTTTACCCTTCTAAATGGGGAATAATAAATTTATTCTCGTTTTTAGTATGCCCCAGTATGCTTTCCGAAATATAACTAATTTTGTTTTTTTTAGCAAACACAAAAGTCATGAAACAATCTTATCAAACTAATACATTTACAAAAATACAAATTAGAAAATAAATTCAAAATTGTCTTTTTTAATCTATTTCAGAACTTGCTAAACGGTATAATATAACCTATGAAACAGTTTTTATTAACTTGACTTCAATATAATATATAATAGAAAAGTCCACATAAATATTTCAAAAAAATGTCCCCCTCCTAATCCCTCCCAAAAGGATGGGTACGTCAAAATTTTGTGAAATATTACTAATATATTGATTAATTAAGGTTAAAATAAATAATATGGGCTTTTCTAATATGTAAATTGATTCCGCATAAAGAATTGATTGTCTATAAGCTAAAAAAATAATTGAAGACAGGTTATTATAAATTAAATCATGAAATTTAAGTATCTTTTGTAAACTATTTTGTTCAATGTAAAAGTGAATGAAAAGTTTATTTTATGTTTGGTGCTAAATGGTGTCCGCCATGTCAAGGATTGAAAAAAGAAATTGCAAAAATAAAACCTGACGAAATTGATTTTAAAATAGTTTTAATAGTCATAGACCAAAAAAACCACTTACGCAAAGCCAAGGCATCGAAGGTTATCCAACAAGTATCGTTTTTGAAAATGGAATTGAAATATGGCGAAAAAAAGGAATTATGACCAAAGAAGAATTACTAAAAATCAGTAAATGATTTATAAATTTTGAAAATTTTTAAACAAATTCGCCTAACATGCCCTTTCATTAATGTCTAAAAGTTTTAAAAACTAATGTAAATGATTCAAAAAATATTTTAGAAATTTAAAAAATAATGTTAATATTGTAGTCAAATTTATTTTAAAAAAGATGTTAAAATACAAAGCAGATTTAAGATCAATTCTTTACCTAATTATAATTTCAGCTATGTTTGCTTGGCAGTGGAATTATGGTTTTAATGTATGGTTATATATAGTCTATTTACATTTTGCAGTAGCAATTTCGGTAATTACTCACAATCACAACCACTTAAATATGTGGGAAAATAAAACTTTAAATGTATTGACAGACTGGTGGTTGACTGTTTTTTACGGTATTCCAATTTTTTGCTGGATTCCTACACACAACCGAAATCATCACCGATACAACAATAAACCAGGCGACCATACGGCAGTTTATCGAAATTCAGAAGATAATCATTTATTTACTTTAGTAAGTTATCCAAGCCGAAGTAGCGTTTATCAAATTAAGGAGGGAATTATTCCTTACATGAAAAACTTAAAAATTAATGATCCAAAAGTTTATTGGGAATATTTAACTCAAATTGGTGTTTTAGTAATTTGGGTTACGGCTTTCTTGATTTTAGATTGGAAAAAAGCACTTTTGTATGTCGTTATTCCTCAGCAAGTTTCGGGTTATATGGTTATGATTTTCAATTATGTTCAACATATTCATGCTGATGAAGAATCAAAATGGAATCATTCACGAAATTTTATGGGAGTTAATTTATTTCTTTTCAATAATGGCTACCATACAGTTCATCATGAAAAGGCAAATTTACATTGGAGCGAAACTCCAAAAATGCACGAAGAAATCAAACATTTAATTAATCCCGAATTAATTGAAAAAAGCTTTTATGGATATATATTTAGGGTCTATGTGTTAGGATTAATTTTTCCTAAATTCAAAACGCACAACATGCGTTTGGAGCGAATAGAAACTTCTGAAAAATAAATTAAAAATATTTAAAAACCACCATATATATATCTTAAAGTAATTTTAATTTATATATGGTGGTTTTTTGTTTGTTTAGAATTAAATTTTTTAAAATAACTATCAAAGTTTAGTTATTTGATATTAATTTGTAATTTGCGAAAAGTTTAAAAAATATCAACACCAAAATTATTACATTCTATGTCAAAATACAAAGCGGGCGTACTTTACGGAGACGAACTAGAAGCCCTTTACAATGATGCAAAAAACAACAATTTTGCCATGCCAGCCGTTAATGTTATCGGTACAGAATCAGTTAATTCGGTTTTAGAGTCTGCTGCCAAAGTAAATTCTCCTGTAATCATTCAATTTTCAAATGGTGGTGCTCAGTTTTTTGCTGGCAAAGGCATGAAAAATGATCAAATGCAAGCCAATATTGTTGGTGCTATATCAGGAGCTAAACACGTACATGAAGTTGCAAAATATTACGGAGTTCCTGTAATTCTTCATACTGATCATGCTTCCAATAAATGGCTTCCTTGGATAGATGCTTTACTTAAAGCGGGTGAAGACCATAAAAAAATGTTTGGACAACCTCTTTTTAGTTCACACATGTTGGATTTAAGTGAAGAACCTTTGCATGAAAATATTGAAATTTCTACCGAATATTTCAAAAAAATGAATAAGCTAGGAATGGCAATCGAAATCGAACTTGGCGTTACGGGTGGAGAAGAAGATGGCGTTGATAATAGCGATGTTGATAACGACAAACTTTATACACAACCTGATCATGTTTGGCAAATGTATCAAAGTTTATCAAAAGTAGGCACTAGATTTTCTACCGCTGCTGCTTTTGGTAATGTTCATGGTGTTTATAAATCTGGAAATGTGGAGCTTACTCCTATTATCCTTAAAAATTCGCAAGAATATGTAAAGAAACATTTAGGCTCTAGTGTTGATAAACCTCTTTATTTTGTGTTTCATGGTGGTTCGGGTTCCGAAAAATCTAAAATTGAAGAATCTTTAGGCTATGGTGTTATCAAAATGAATATAGATACTGACATGCAATGGGCAACTTGGGAAGGTATTTTGAAGTATTATAACAGCAAAAAAGATTTCTTGCAAGGTCAGTTAGGCAGTCCAGATGGACCTGATTCTCCAAACAAAAAATATTATGATCCACGTGTGTGGTTGCGTAAAGGACAAGAAAATTTTGTAGCTCGCTTGGAAGAAGCTTTCAAAGATTTGAATTGCGTAAACAGAAACGCTTAATTTTATTTTTTAGAAAATGCCGTAATATTTTAAAATATTACGGCATTTTTATTTTATATTTTTGAAATAATTTACTTTTTTTGTTTCGTAACAAAACATTATTTAGTAATTGATATAAAATAATATGTACATTTGTAAAAAAAACAAATGGCAT
Source organism: Cytophagales bacterium (assembly GCA_004294265.1). Taxonomy (GTDB): domain Bacteria; phylum Bacteroidota; class Bacteroidia; order Cytophagales; family UBA9547; genus REAG01. The sequence continues at coordinate 14,927 of REAG01000188.1, forward strand.
CAGATTCATTACTTTCAGAGAAATACACTTTATTGTTACCACATCT
>REAG01000117.1 GCA_004294265.1 Cytophagales bacterium
TTTCTAGTTAATAGAAACGCTTTTTGTGTTATATTTGCAAAGCTGTCGGACGTCAGTAGTTTTAAATAGTAATTATTTTTTTATTAAATTAAAAAAATAATCATATTTGCATGGCTAGTTCTTAATAAAAACTAAAAGTATGATAAATAACAATAAAAATAATTCGATTTTTTGGCAAATAATTGGCTTTGCATCTATTTTTGCAGTTATTTGGTATGTTGTTGATAATTTTTTGAATAAAAAAAAATCCTCTTCAACTATGGATGATTATCAAAACTTAAATTCTGATTGGGGGAAATTGTACCAAGATTTTGGTAATTCTACCCGTAAATTAGTTTAAGAATATCCTCGACACATAGTAAAGCTACAAGAAGTACTTCTCAAAGTCATATAATGGCTCAGCAAACGATAAGTATTCAGAGGTTACCAATACCAGCTGCAGAAGAGTTGGTTAAATTAGAATCCATACAGGCTGGCATAACTCAACAGTTTATGGATATGGCGATTAATGAGCAAAAACACAGACACGAAATAGATAAAAAAGAACATAATAGAAGTATTTACAATATGATTTGTGCTTTTGCAACTGTTTCAGTCGTTTGCAGTTTGTGTGGCTTAGGTTTTTATCTCGGGTTTGCCACTCAATCTGCTTCCATAGCATGTAGTGTAATTGTAGCAAGCATTTTTGCTTTTGTAGGTTCAAAAGTTGTGCGACCTAATAATTAATATCTTACCTTTACTTCCCTTTCAAAACCGCAATTTCTAACTCTAATTTCAAAATGATATTGGCTTACAAAGCAATTTGAGATTCGTAAGATTTTCTGAGCTCTTCAAGAAAACTATTGTCTATATAGCCATTGTTGCTATTAGTATTATTCATAAAACAAAACACCATTTTTGCGTCTAAATCCATCAAAGAAGGCACCGAAACCTCAAAAATTGAAACTAATTTTTCAATTTTTGAGGTATTTATATCTACTTCGCCACGCTCAATGTGGCTGTATATTTTAAATTAATTCATTTAAAAACTTCAATTTGTTATAAATTTTTATCTTTGCTATTGACTAAGCTTTTTTAATTTTAGAAAGTAAAAATAAAATGACAACGCAACAATATATTGACAATATAAACAAACGCTACAAACTTGGAAATGCAACCGAGCATACTTTTCGTGGCGATTTGCAACAACTTTTAGAAAGTTTAGTGCCTGAAATAAGAGCGACCAACGAACCTAAAAGACAATCTTGCGGAGCTCCTGACTACATTCTGACCAAAAAAGAAATTCCAGTTGGTTTTATAGAAGCCAAAGACATTGGCGACAAAGACCTTGAAGGAGCTAAGAAAACTGGAAATAAAGAACAGTTCGACCGCTACAAGGCTTCGCTAAACAACTTAATTTTTACCGATTATTTAGATTTCCATTTATATATTGATGGCGTTTTTATTACAAAAATCGCTATTGCTGAAATTTCTCCCTCTCCTTTGGGGAGAGCTGGAGAGGGGGTTATCGTTCCCCTGCCCAACAACTTTGCAACTTTTACAAATCTCATCAAAGATTTTTGTACACACGTTGGGCAGACCATAAAAAGTTCAAAAAAACTAGCAGAAATAATGGCAGGCAAAGCCAGATTACTTTCGGATGTGATTGAAAAATCTTTAACCAGTGACGAGACCCACAACGAAGACAGTACCTTAAAAGATCAAATGATTGCTTTTAGGCAAATATTAATTCATGATATTACCCCCAAAGGTTTTGCCGATGTGTATGCCCAAACCATCGCTTATGGTATGTTTGCAGCTCGTTTGCACGACCCAACTTTGGAGACTTTTAGCAGACAAGAAGCAGCAGAACTTATTCCAAAATCAAATCCGTTTTTACGCAAACTGTTTGGCTACATAGCTGGTCCTGACATTGACGACCGCATAAAATGGATTGTAGATAGTTTGGTAGATATATTTTTGGCTTGCAATGTTGAAGAAATTTTAAAAAACTACGGAAAGCAATTCACCTCCTCCTCTGGGGGAGGACGGGAGGGGGCTGACCCCATCATCCATTTTTACGAAACATTTTTGAGTGAATACGACCCAGCACTAAGAAAAGCAAAAGGCGTTTGGTACACACCGCAACCCGTAGTAAATTTTATTGTACGGGCTGTAGATGATATTTTAAAAACAGAATTTGATTTACCACAAGGGCTTGCTGACACCAGCAAAACAAAAATAAAGGTTGATATTCAAGGCAAAAAAACAGAACAGGAAGTTCATAAAGTGCAAATATTGGACCCTGCCACGGGTACAGGAACTTTTCTTGCCGAAGTAGTAAAACATATTCATAAAAAGTTTGAAGGACAAAAAGGGATTTGGAGCAATTATGTAGAAAACGATTTATTGCCACGAATTAATGGTTTTGAGCTACTTATGGCAAGTTACGCCATGGCACATTTAAAATTAGATTTGCTTTTAAATGAAACAGGTTATTCTCCCTCCCCGATGGGGAGGGCTGGGGTGGGGTTTCAACGCCTTCGAGTTTATCTTACTAATAGTTTAGAAGAAAGCCACCCAGATACAGGAACTTTATTTGCAAATTGGTTAAGCACAGAAGCCAATGAAGCCAATCATATCAAGAGAGAAACGCCCGTAATGTGTGTCATTGGCAATCCGCCTTATGCAGTAAGTTCTACAAACAAAGCAACATGGATAGAAAAACTTACAAAAGATTATAAAAAAGGGCTGAACGAACGAAATATTCAACCGCTTTCGGATGATTATATTAAGTTTATTCGTTTTGGGCAGCATTTTGTAGAAAAAAACGGCAGTGGAATTTTGGCATACATTTCTAATAATAGTTTTTTGGATGGTATTATTCACCGCCAAATGCGTAAGAATTTATTAGAATGTTTTGACACTATTTATATATTGGATTTACATGGGAATATTAAGAAAAAAGAAATTTGTACCGATGGAAGTCCAGATCAAAATGTTTTTGACATTATGCAAGGTGTTTCTATCAATATTTTTGTAAAAACAGGCAAGAAAAAGCAAGGCGAATTAGGCAAAGTTTTACATATTGATTTGCAAGGAAAACGACAATTCAAGTTTGATTTTTTGCTCAATAATTCATTAAAATCTGTTAGTTGGAATAATTTACAAAACGACAATTTAAGTTATTTTTTTAGTAATAAACAATTTGATACAAGTGGCGTGTATGAAAATGGATTTAAGCTGAATGAATTGTTCGGTGAAAACAACGCAGGTTTAGTAACTTCGAGAGATAGTTTTATAATTCAAAACTCTGAAAATGAAGTAAAAAAAACGACACAAGATTTTGCTTACTTAGACTCTGAAATTGCACGCAGAAAATACAATTTAGGAAAAGATAGCCGAGATTGGACAGTTAAAAACGCTCAAAAAGATTTAATTGCCCATAATCTTGATACTCAAAATATCAAACCCATTTTATACAGACCATTTGACATAAAATATTTGTATTATACTGCCAAATCCAAAGGATTTATTTCATACCCAAGAAACGAAATATTAAGGCATTTGAAAAATGATAATTTTGCTTTAATAACAACAAGACTTTTAAGTTCAACTTTATTCAGCCACTCTTTTATAAGTAATATTTTTGTAGATAAATGTACGATTTCTAATCGAGGAAAAGAAACTAATTATGTATTCCCACTTTATCTTTATCCAAAACCAATAAATGAAATTCAAGAAGATGATTTTCAAAACAAATTGGCTCGATTGGAAGAATCTAAAGTGATTTATGAAAGTGCAAAAAAAGCGTTTATTCAAGTTCAAAAAATGTTTTCGGCAGTTTCAAATCCAGATAAAGAATTACTTACTTATTATAATCAACAGGTTAAAAACTTAAAGAAACTAGAACTTGAAGTAGAAAAATTTAAAATTCAGCTAGCAAATTCACAAGCAAAACCATTATTTGAATCTGAAATTAAACGTAAACCCAACTTAAACCTAGCAATTATAAAACAAATAGCAGATGCGCTAGGCATACCCACCATGTTACCCAACGGAGAAGCCCCCTTCGGGGGTTTGGGGGCTCTTGATATTTTAGATTATATCTATGCCGTTTTACATTCGCCAACATACCGAGAAAAATACAAAGAATTTTTAAAAATAGATTTCCCTAAAATACCTTATCCAAAAACCTATAAGGTCTTCGAAGACCTTATAGGTTTGGGCAGCCAATTAAGACAAATCCATTTATTAGAAAGCCCAACAATTGAAAAATACATAACGCAATATCCCGAAGATGGAAACAATGTAATTACAAAACCACGTTTTTCTCCCTCTCCTTCGGGGAGGGCTGGGGTGGGGCTTGTTTATATAAACGAAACTCAATATTTCGATAATGTTCCACAAATAGCTTGGGATTTTTATATTGGCGGTTATCAACCCGCCCAAAAATGGCTCAAAGACCGCAAGGATAAAAAATTAGAATTTGATGATATTTTGCATTATCAAAAAATCATAGTTGCTTTGACAGAAACGGACAGATTGATGAAAGAAATTGATAATATTGAGATTGAATAACTAAAATACTACAAATTATTTGTATAAATTTAAACAAAAATAAATACATTTACTGTATGAATCCTGCAAATAAAAAACACAAAAATTAGAAAATATGTCTTTAGAAGAAAATGAAAAAAAACGTTTTTTATTTCTGAAATATCTATACACTCAATCAAGTGGAGATGCTACCTATATTTTTATAATTAGTGAAGTTGGAAAAGAATTAGACTATGACGAAGTTAAACTTATAACTTCTTATCTTTTTGAAGAAAAATTAGTTAAATTCCCAGCTCTTGGTGGAGTTATTTCAATAACACACCAGGGAATAAAAGAAGTAGAAAATACAATTCGAAATCCAATAAAGAATACAGAACAAATTTTGCATTATAACACTATAAATATAGGGACAATGAATAATTCTTCATTGCAACAATCAACAACTAATTCAGGCATATCATTTGTGTATAACGAACAAAAATCTTTAGAATTAAATGATATAATCAAATTACTAAAGGATATAAAGGATAGTTTTGAACTATCAAATGACTTACAAAATGAACTAATAACTGAACTTCAAACTATTGAATTACAATCTAAATCAGTTAAACCTAAAAACATAATTATTTATGAATCTTTAAAAACCATTAGGACAATTCTGGAATCAGTTGCAAGTAACGCAATAGCTCCTTTAATTATTGACCGAATTACTGCACTTCTTTGTAGCTAATCATTAATATTTTTAAATGAAGAATTATAATTTTGTATACATGATATCAAATAACACTACCCGCCATGGCTCTAGGATGCACACTCTGTTGGGTTTTCGATTTTAAAACCGTTTAAATTTGCATTTTTTGAAATATACCAAACCCCCTATCACAGTTTTTGAGCAAGTTATCATTTTTTAAGTTCAATATTCCAAAAGCTTATTAAATTGCAAAATGAATATCAAGCTCAAACAAATCCCAAATCAGCAAAAAGCTGAAGAGTTATCAAAACTGTTAAAAGAAATAGAAAATAGTTTAAGAGAAAATTATAATCTAAAATATAATTGTTTAGTATCATAACATGCAATACATACAAGAAATAAAACAAATATTAGCCAATGCAAGGCAAAAAGCCTACACCGCAATCAATGCTGCTATGACAGAAGCATATTGGAAGATAGGCGAAAAAATAGTGCTGGAAGAGCAAAACGGAAAAAATCGTGCAGCGTATGGTGAAAGTATTTTAAAAGATTTGTCTATTGCATTAACACAAGAGTTTGGTAAAGGGTTTTCGTATGCTAACCTACGTAATTTTAGACAATTTTATTTAACTTATCCCGACCCAGAGATTTGCTACGCAGTGCGTAGCAAATTGACATGGACGCATCATCGTTTGATAATGAGAGTAGAAAATACGGATGCTAGAAATTATTATCTAAATGAATGTGAAAATCAAAATTGGAGCTCTAGGGTGTTGGAACGAAATATTAATACTTTTTACTATCAAAGAATTTTATCTACCAATGCACAATTTCCTGCAACACAGATAAGGGAAATTGAAACTCAAAATATTAAAGATTTCATTAAAGACCCTTACATATTTGAGTTTTTAAATATAGAACAACCCCATTATGCAAAAGAGCTAGAAATAGAAACCGCATTGATTGAAAATCTACAATCGTTTTTGTTAGAATTAGGCAAAGGTTTTTCGTTTGTCGCAAAGCAATTCAGAATAAGCACAGAAACAAGTCATTTTTATATAGACCTGGTTTTTTACAATTACATATTGAAATGTTTTGTAATCTTCGACTTGAAAACCACCAAATTAACCCATCAAGACGTGGGACAGTTAGATATGTATGTGAGAATGTTTGACGACTTGAAAAAGCAAGACAACGACAACCCCAGTATTGGCATCTTACTCTGTGCCGAAAAAGATGAAACCGTAGTGAAATATTCGGTATTGGCAGAAAATAAACAGCTTTTTGCCACCAAATATTTACCTTTCTTACCTACCGAGCAAGAACTGATTGCCGAAATTGAAAGGGAAAAACTAAGCATCAAACAAAAACAAAATGAGTAGAAATAAATTAACCCAAGTATTTCATTATGACCTAACAAGCTATATCAATCTATGTTTTTACCAAGAAAAAATAATAAAAAGAGCAATTTAATTACAGTTTATACTATAAAAATTGGCTCAAGAATTCAACTTATAAATGCAAATTTTGTAATTAACATTTTAAAGCCGTTTAAACTTGCATTTTTTGAATATACCAAACCCGCTATCACAGTTTTTGAGCGAATTATCATTTTTTAGGTTCAATATGCCAAAAGCTTATTAAATTGCAAAATGAATATCAAGCTCAAACCAATCCCAAATCAGCAAAAAGCTGAAGAATTATCAAAGTTATTAAATATCAATATTTTACTTTCAAACTTATTAATACAAAGAGAAATAGATAATTTTGAAAATGCAAAATCATTTTTCAGACCAAATCTAAATGAAATTCACAATCCATTTTTGATGAAAAATATGGATAAAGCTGTGGAAAAAATAATAAAAGCCATCGAAAATAAAGAAAAAATATTAATTTATGGCGATTATGACGTGGATGGAACTACTGCGGTTGCGTTAGTTTTTGATTTTCTAGGCAAATATCATACCCATATTGACTATTATGTTCCTGATAGATATACAGAAGGTTACGGAATTTCAACTTTAAGTATAGATTTTGCAAAAGAAAATAATTTTTCGCTTGTAATAGCCCTAGATTGTGGCATTAAATCAAATGAAAAAATAAATTATGCTAACACTTTAGGAATTGATTTTATCATTTGCGATCATCACGAGCCAGGTGAAGAAATTCCAAAAGCGCTTGCCGTTCTTGATGCCAAGCAAAACGATTGTAACTATCCATACAAAGAACTTTCGGGTTGTGGCGTTGGGTTTAAATTAATGCAAGCATATTGTATTAAAAAAAACATTGAATTAGATAAATTATTTCCGTATTTAGATTTGCTTTGTGTAAGTATTGGAGCAGACATAGTGCCAATAGACGGAGAAAACCGTATTTTTTGCTATCATGGATTAAAAATAATCAATGAAAACCCACGTTTTGGAATTAAATCTTTAATAGGAATATCAGGATTTAAAAAGCAATTTAAAATTTCAGACGTTGTTTTTAAACTCGCTCCTAGAATAAATGCCGCAGGAAGAATTCATCATGCGAAAGCTGCCATAAACTTACTCATTTCAAATACAGAAGAAGAAGCAGAAAAATGGGCTACAAAACTTAATGATAGTAATATTTACAGAAAAGAATTAGATAAAATAATCACAGAAGAAGCCATAGAAATGATAGAAAATCAAGTTGATTTTCTATCATTAAAATCAACAGTTTTATTTAAAAATGATTGGAACAAAGGCGTAATCGGAATTGTGGCTTCTCGTTGCATAGAAAAATATTATAAGCCAACCATTATTTTAACAGAATCTAACGGAATTGCAGCAGGATCGGCTCGTTCAGTTCATGGATTTGATTTATACAATGCCATTTCAAATTGCTCAGACTATTTAGCACAATTTGGAGGACACACCCATGCGGCAGGCATGACTTTAAAAATTGAAAATATTGAAAACTTTAGAAAAGCATTTGAAAAACAAGTTTCAAAAACAATAAAAGAAGACTCATTAACGCCACAAATGCTTGTCGATATGGAAGTTCCACTTTCATTTGTTAGTTTAAAAACAGAAAAAATAATTTCACAAATGCAACCTTTCGGACCAAAAAATATGACTCCCGTTTTTATTACTAAAGGATTAATTGACGGAGGAAACAGTCGAGTTGTAGGTGAAATTCATCTAAAATTAGATTTACATTGCCCCACTTCAAATATAAAAATTGCAGGTATTGCATTCCAAAAAGGAAATTTAATCAATCAAATTCAACAAAAACACCCATTTACAATCTGTTACACTTTAGAAGAAAATATATTTAACAATATTAAAACCGTCCAAGCTCAAGTCAAAGAAATCATATTTGAATAAAGGGAACCTCTAAAAACCCCAATATTATTTTTAAAAACCCCACCCAAACCCTCCCCAAGTGAGAGCAATGTCGTTAAGTTAAGATGCTCGAAAGTCCCTCCCCCTTTTTGGATTCTGCGTCTTCGTAGCAGAACTTGGATTTAGGGAGGGGTTTAATGAAAGTAATTTCTTTAACTTAACGACATTGCAAGTGAGAGAGCTTCATCGGAATTGAATTTTTAGGAGTTCACTAAATACAAATTAAACTATAATATTACTTTTCTTATGAACGTGTTCGGGTAACTGACCGCCTCTTAAAATTGTGTTATTATTAAATTTTAAACCTAAATCAGTAGTTTCATTTAAAGTCCAATCCTCTTGTTTCATCATTCCAGTTTGTCCAAAAGCCAAAAGAGCATTTTCATAACATACTTTATTTATTGAATCAGCATCAAAACCACGTTCATTCATTAAACTAGCAGTTTTAGGAACTGCCAAAGGATCACTCACACCCCAATCGGCAGCACTATTGATGATAATTCTTTCAGTTCCATATTGCTTTACAATTTCTACCATACGTTCATTGCCCATTTTTGAATAAGGATAAATTGTAAATGCTGCCCAAAAACCTCTATCTAAAACCTCTTTTACAGTTTCTTCATTATTATGGTCAATTATTACTTTACTAGGTAGTAAACCATGTTCTAAAGCTACATTCATGCTTTTAGTTGTGCCATTCTTTTTATCCCTATGAGGTGTATGAACTTGCACTAGAGTGTCCGTTTGTTTCGCTAACTCGAGCTGCAATCTATAAAATTTATCTTCTAAAGGCGTTTGTTCATCATAACCAATTTCTCCAATACCTACAACATGTTCTTTACCTATAAAAAGAGGTAAAATGTCCATAACTTGTTCTGCTAATGCCTCATTGTTTGCTTCTCTAGAATTTAAACCCATTGTGCAATAATGTTGAATACCGAACTGAGAAGCCCTAAATCTCTCCCAACCAATCAGACTTGAAAAATAATCTTTAAAAGTACCAACTGAAGTACGAGGTTGACCAAGCCAAAAAGAAGGTTCAATAACAGCAACTATTCCAGCTTTCGACATAGCTTCGTAATCATCTGTCGTTCGACTAACCATGTGAATGTGAGGATCAATAAACATATATAAATTAGAATAAGAACAAAAGTAAAGGGCTTGAAACGAAACCATGGTTTCTCTCAAGCCCTCTAACATATATTTAAGTATTTACGTTATTAATTAGAATACAAATAACATGCCAAACTACTTATAAGTATCAGTTAAAAATTTCTTTTTTAACTGATTTATTTTTCTTTTCCCATGGATTAGTAGTTTTCCGAGACATATCATAAACAAAATATCCAACAAAAAGAAAAAAAACAATAGAAAGTAAGATAAATAAAAATCTTTTGAGACTCATAAATTAAAACTTAATATTAAAGTAATATAAATAATAAATGGCAACTATGAAAAACATAATTGCCATTTATTTTTTAAAAAAATATAGTTATTAATGAATAATTTCAGATTTAGCATCCTCTATCTCGTGAGGTAGATTACTTTCTGGAGTATGATTTAAAGGTACAGTTTGAGGTATAAAATCACTTTCAGCACCTGGTTTTGAATAATCATAAGGCCAACGATAAACACTTGGTATTTCACCCTCCCAATTTCCATGACCAACATTAACAGGAGTAGTCCATTCTAAAGTATTTGATTTCCAAGGGTTTTGAGTTGATCTACGTCCTTTAAAGATGCTATAGAAAAAGTTAAAACCAAAAATCATTTGAGATGAAAATGTTATTATTGCTGCTACACTGATAAACATATTCAAATCGCCAAATGTACTAAAAGCATCATAACTTGTAAATGAATAATATCTACGAGGGAAACCAGCTATACCAATATAGTGCATAGGAAAGAAAACCATATAAACTCCTATAAAAGTCATCCAAAAATGAACATAACCTAATCTTTCATCCATCATTCTACCAAACATTTTAGGAAACCAATGATAAACACCAGCCATAAATCCAAAGAAAGAAGCGGAACCCATAACCAAATGAAAATGTGCTACAACATAATAAGTATCATGTAATTGTATATCAAGTGCTGAATTTCCTAATATGATACCAGTTAAACCACCAGAAATAAACAATGAAACTAATCCAATAGAAAACAACATGGCGGGTGTAAAAACAATATTACCTCTCCAAAGTGTTGCAATATAATTAAATGCTTTTACTGCTGATGGAACTGCAATTATGAGCGTTAAGAACATAAAAACTGAACCTAAGAAAGGATTCATGCCCGTTATAAACATGTGATGAGCCCATACAATGAATGAAAGGAATGCAATACCTAAAATTGAGCCAATCATTGCTCTATAACCAAATATTGGTTTGCGAGAATTTGTAGCTATAATTTCAGAAGTAATACCTAAAGCTGGTAAAAGTACAATATAAACCTCAGGATGACCTAAAAACCAAAATAAATGTTGGAATAAAATTGGAGATCCTCCCATGTTATGCAAAGCTTCACCACCGATATAAATTTCAGATAAATAGAAGCTAGTTCCAAAGCTTCTATCGAATACTAACAACAAGGCTGCTGAAAACAAAACGGGAAAAGACAAAACACCAATAATTGCTGTTATAAAGAAAGCCCATATTGTTAATGGTAATCTTGTAAAGCTCATACCATTAGTTCTCATATTAATAATAGTTGTAATATAGTTTATAGAACCTAACAATGAAGAAACTATAAAAATTGCCATAGAACATAACCATAAAGTCATTCCTAATCCTGACCCTGACATAGCTTGAGGTAAAGCACTTAAAGGAGGATAAATAACCCAACCTCCTGAAGCAGGACCTGTTTCTAAAAACAATGAAACAAACATAAGCATTGATGAAACAAAGAAAAACCAATATGATAACATATTAAGAAATCCAGAAGCCATATCTCTTGCTCCAATTTGCAAAGGAATTAGAAAATTAGAGAAAGTTCCACTCAAACCAGCAGTCAATACAAAGAAAACCATAATAGTACCATGCATTGTAACAAGTGCAAGATAAAAAGATGGATCTAACTTACCATTTTGAATCCACTCTCCCAAAATAGGTTTTAACCACTCTAAATTTGCATCAGGAAAACCCAATTGTAAACGAAATAGAATAGAAAATCCTCCGCCAATAAGAGCCCAAATCAGACCAGATATTAAAAACTGTTTTGAAATTACTTTGTGATCTTCACTGAAAATATATTTTTGAACGAAATTTAATTCATGATGATCATGCTCGTGTTCATGTGCATGAATGTCATGTGCTGAAATTGTTGCTGTTGCTGACATTTTATGTTTTTTAAATAATTAATAATTTTTACTTTATAGCTATGTTTTTACTATCTAATTGAATATTTGCTAAATATTCAGGATTTTTTTTCAAAAAAGCTTCTTGAGATGAATACCATTTTTCAAAGTCTTCTGGTTCATCTACAACTAAAAGAAATTTCATCCCAAAATGCCCTTTTCCACAAACTTCCGTACAAGCTAATTCATATTTAAAATCTGATTTTCCTGTAATAGACTTCATTTCATCAGTTGTATATATTGGTGTAAACCAAAATGTGGTGGGCATACCAGGAACAGCGTCCATTTTTTGCCTAAAATGAGGCAAGAAAACTGAATGTAATACATCTCTTGCTCTTATTTTAAACTGAACTGGTTTACCTTTAGGAATATGAATTTCTCTAGGAAGAAAGTCATCATAACTTAATTTGTCCGAAAAATCTATCCCAACTTCATTCGTAGCGTCAATCATTTTATAATTGTAAGTTCCTAACTTACCATCTTTTCCAGGATAACGAACAATCCAGTTGAATTGTTTGCCTGTAATTTCTAAAACAACAGCATCTTTAGGTGCTGGAGCTGTTATATCTGTCCAAGTTTTGTAACCATAAATTACCAAAACAGTTAATACAATAGCAGGAATTACAGTCCAAATAATTTCCAATTTATGATTATCTGGATAAAAGAATGCTTTTCTATCTTCTTTATATTGATATTTATAAGGAAAATAAAATAATAAAACATTAGTCGCTACAAAAGCAATCATAATAATGATTGTTATAATCCAAAAAAGATTATCAGTAATTATACCATGTTCCGAAGCAGGTTTAGGTAAGTAAAATTCAGAAAATTTACTTGCTGACCAAAATATTAATGCCAAACCTACTATAAAAAATATTGGAAATAAAACAGCATTAATACTATTGCTTGAACCAACACGTTTATTATACGATCCTTTCAATATGGATAAAAGCGAACCAACTCTAACCAATAAAAAGAAAATAATTAACAATAATATTACAGTTGCAGAAATTATAAATGTATTCATTAAATTATTATTTAAGTACTATACAAACTGTTATAGCACGTTGTTTTAAAATTTTAAATTAAATATTATGTTGAATAGCTTCTTTTAGAAAAGGATGATTAGCTGGTATCAATTTTGCTTTAGTTAATGAATTAGTAACAACCATAATAAATAAAGTACCGAATGAAATAGCTGTACCTAATTCTATAAGACCTAAATCACTAGTTCCTTTAGTTGTTCCTGGCATAATCATCAAATAAAAGTCAAACCAATGACCTATAATAATTGCTATTGTTACAACTTTAAGCATTGATAGCTGTCTTTTTGCATCTCTAGTCATTAAAGCAAGAAATGGAAATGCAAAATTAATAAATAAATTAAAGAACAAAAGAAAAGTATATTTACCATCAAAACCTCTAATTCTATCAATAAAATAAACAGTTTCTTCAGGTAAATTTGCATAGAAAATCAACAAAAATTGACTAAACCAAATATATGTCCAAAAAATACTGAAAGCAAACATAAATTTACCTAAATCATGAAAATGATTCATATTCATCGCTTTCAAATATCCATTTTCTTTCAAAAACACACAAATCAAACATATTGTTGATAATCCAGTAACCCACCAGCTAGCAAAAACATACCATCCAAACATAGTTGAAAACCAATGTGTGTCAATAGACATAATCCAATCCCAAGCTGCCATTGGCGTTGTTACTGCAAAAATAATTATAAATACAGCTGATAGATAACCTGATTTATGATAAAAAGATTCACCACCTGTTAAATCTTCTTGTAATGAATAAGAACGTATTTTAGACCAAACAAAGTACCACAAACCGAAAAATGCAATCATTCTACCTAAATAAAAAGGCAAATTTAACCACGCAGCTTTTCCCGCTATGATAGAATCATAATTTTCAGAGCCTTTTTCCATAATTCCATGATGCAACCAATGAAACAATAAATCATGATGTCCTAAAAAGTAATTTGCTAGAAAAATAACAACTATTATTGCACCACCAACTGGAATAAAAGCACCCATAGCTTCAGGTATTCTTTTCAAGACAGAAGACCATCCAGCCCAAGCTACATACTGTACACAAACGAAAAACAAACCCATGGCTGAAATACCAGTAAAAAATATAGCATTTTGCCATAAAACTGCCCAAATACGCATCATAAATGAAGGACCATGACCATGAGATCCCTCAGAAGCTTCAGCGACTTCGTGACCATGTCCGCCAAACATAGCAAACAGAACTCCAACTGTAAACAATAAAACACCAACTATTAAAGCGATATTTAAGTTCTTTTTAAATTTTGATGATAGAGACAACTGCTCATCTACCGATACTTCTATATGATGTAACATTATGTAATTATAATATTCGATTAATTATTCTTGATTTTGTAAAGTTTGGACATAAAGAACGATTTTCCATCGGTCTTCAGGATTTATTTGAGATGCATGAGACCACATTCTGTTTCTTCCAAAAGTTATGGTATGCCAAATATGTCCTTCTGTATCCATTTTAACTGAACCTTTGCTGTAAGATGGCACCCCTTTATATATTTTACCTACTTCACCATCACCTTGACCATTTTCACCATGACAATGTTTACAAAAATTTGTATAAAGTACTTTACCCTGCTCTAACAATGCAACTGAATCACTTAAAAAAGTAGATTTTAATTTGAGAGGATTTTTTAATGTTCTACCAGATAACTGAAAACTATCTTTATCTATGTGATATGTAGCTGGAATAACAACTCCAGAATTTCCAAAATTAAAATTAAACTTACTAATTTTTAATGTGTTAGTTACAGGCTTTCTCATATTCATCTTGTAAGGATTATTTGGATTGGAATTATAATCCGCATTTTTTTCATCTACAATTTGAGATAAAGGCTCATAAGCCTCTGAATGATACATTTCATTAGCATATTCAGTTCCAGTATTATTCAAATCTTTTTTACAAGAAAAAAGAGTAATTGTTGTTGCAATTAATATAAATATATTTTTCATAATAAAATTAAAGTTCTTTTTCGTTAACTTCAGTTGCTCCATGCGACATTAAAATTTGAGACAACTCATCTTTGCTTAGTTTATTTTTTGATAAATCAATAGCAACTATAAATTTATCGTCTGTACTTCTTTTATCAAATATAACAGGTTTAGACCAAGGAGCTAATCCACTAGAAACAAAAAAAGTACCAACCATACCAAAAGCGGCAAACAAAACAGTTCCTTCAAAAGTGATTGGAATAAAGTTTGGAATTGAGGCATTAGGTTTTCCACCTACATTCATAGGCCAATCAATACCATTCATTGATATCATCATTGATAAAGCGAGTGTACAACCCGTTAATCCAAATAGAAAAGCTGCCATAGGTAATCGAGATCTTTTATAACCTAAATTTTCATCTAACCCATGAATAGGATATGGAGTAAATACCTCTTGAATTTTTACACCAAGATTACGAATGTCATGAACACCATGCATTAATACATCTTCGTCATCAAAAACTCCCAAAATAAAATGTTTTGAAACTGACATTAAAATTATAAATTAGTGTGAATGAACATTAGATTTAAAATCAACTACTGAATTAGTTTCAGAAGAAGACTTCAATACAGATTTGATTTCAGCCATATTTACCACTGGCAAAAACTTGCTAAAGAGGAAAAATAAAGTAAAAAACAAACCAAATGAATTTATATAAACGCCTACATCTACTGAAGTTGCATAAAACATAGCCCAACTAGATGGAACATAATCTCTGTGTAAGGATGAAACAATAATTACAAATCTTTCAAACCACATTCCAATATTTACAATAATTGAAATTATAAATGTAGCTGCAATACTTCTTCTTATTTTTTTAATCCAAAACAACTGTGGAGAAATCACATTACAAGTCATCATACACCAGTATGCCCACCAATACGGACCAGTTGCTCTATTAATAAAGCAATAGCTTTCATATTCAACACCCGAGTACCAAGCTATAAAAAATTCTGTTAAGTAGGCAACACCAACAATAGAACCAGTCAAAATAATGATTTTATTCATTGTTTCAATATGTTCTAAAGTAATATAATCCTCTAATTTGTAAACTGATCTAGTTATAATCATCAAAGTTAAAACCATTGCAAAACCAGAAAAGATAGCTCCAGCAACAAAATAAGGAGGGAAAATAGTTGTATGCCATCCTGGAATAACAGAAGTTGCAAAATCCATAGATACTATTGTATGTACTGAAAGTACAAGTGGAGTAGATAAACCAGCCAATATTAACGAAACTGATTCATATCGAGACCAATCTTTTGCTCCGCCAGTCCAACCAAAAGACATGGCTCCATAAACGATTTTAGAGATTTTTGTAGTTGCTCTATCTCTTATGGTAGATAAATCAGGAATCATTCCAATATACCAAAACACCAAAGAAACAGATAAATAAGTAGAAATTGCGAATACATCCCAAACCAAAGGCGAATTAAAATTTACCCAAAGTGAACCAAAAGTGTTAGGAAGTGGTAAAGGCCAATATCCTACCCAAGGACGACCCATGTGGCATAAAATAAAACTAGCTGCACATAAAACGGCAAATATAGTCATTGCCTCAGCCGCTCTGTTAATCGATGTTCTCCATTTTTGACGGAACAACAATAACACGGCAGAAATTAATGTACCTGCATGACCAATACCAACCCACCAAACAAAATTTGTAATATCCCATGCCCAACCAACAGTTTTATTTAATCCCCACTCCCCTATTCCATACCATAAAGTTCGATATACATTATAAAGACCATAAGAAAGTGTTAATACAGAGATTCCAAACGCAATCATCCATGTTGGATTCGGTTTAGCTTCTACATGACGACAAATATCGTTGGTAACATCGTGTAGTGTCTTTCCACCAGTTACTAAAGGTGGTCTAATAGATGAACTTACTTGCATATTCTAATTATAAATTAATATTTTCTAAACATTTCTAATTTTTGACAAATAAGATACCGATGGCTTCACATTTATTTCTTCTAATAAATGATAAGCTCTTTCTTTATTTGTATCACTCAATAATTTGGTTATTCTGCTTTCTGGGTCATTCATATCTCCAAAAATAATCGCATCTGATGGACAAGACGAAGAACATGCTGTTTCAATTTCTCCATCAATAGGTCTTCTTTTTTCAATTTTAGCTGCCAACTTTCCAGATTGAATTCTTTGAACACACATTGAACATTTTTCCATAACGCCACGAGCACGAACTGTAACATCAGGATTTAAAACCATTTTACCTAATCCTTCGTTTTCACGAGAATCATGTGCAGGATTTATTCCAGAAAACTTCTCATTTGTGTAATAGCTAAACCAATTAAATCTACGAACTTTATATGGACAGTTGTTTGCACAATATCTTGTACCAACACATCTATTATAAGTCATTTGATTTAAACCTTCTGTACTATGCGTTGTTGCTAAAACTGGACATACCGTTTCACAAGGAGCGTTATTACAATGTTGGCACATTACAGGTTGAAAAACAACTTGTGGATTTTCTGAGGGATCTTCCATTGTGGTAAATCCTGCAATAGATTTATCTTCTTTATTATCAGAAGAATAATATCTATCAATTCGAATCCAATGCATTTCTCTTCGATTGATTACCTCTTGTTTACCAACAACTGGCACATTATTTTCAGCTTGACAGCTAATAACACAGGAACCACAACCTGTACAAGAATTCAAATCTATGGCTAAACCCCAAAAGTGATTATTGTAATTATGTGTTTGTAAACCTTTAGTATCCCAAATTGATATATCCTCAGGTTTTTTCTCGCCCTCGTTTGTTTTAATCATTGGTCTAAAACGACCAGCATAAGGATCTTTAATATAATCTGACAATGAAGCTTCCTGAACAATAGGACGTGACATCATTGTTTGGTGCGTTTGTGTTTGTGCAATAGGAGAATTTTCTCCTGTTTTTTCTAAAGTACAAGTACCAGAAAAACTTGCAAAACCATCTAAAATTGAAATAAGTGGATAAGCATTTGCTCCTATACCATTAGCTACTTTTCCTGCATTTTCTCTGCCATATCCTAAAGCAATCGAAACTGTATTGGCAGCTTGACCAGGTTGAATAAGAATAGGTAAAACTAACGAGATTCCGTTTTTAGAGGTTAATTTAACTCTATCTCCTTGCTCTAAAGATTTTTCTTTGGCTAAAGATTTTGAAACACATATATAATTGTCCCATGTTGATTTGGTAATTGGTTCAGGAAATTCTTGTAACCAAGGGTTATTTGCTTGTGAACCATTTCCCATTCCAACTTTCTCATATAAAGAAAATTCTAATTCATTAGTCGATTTTGAAATTGAAACGGCAGATGCGATTGAACTAGCATCAAAAGTGTATGGTAAAGATGAATTTGAACTAGGAAGTTCAAAAACACCATTATATTGAGCTTTATCCCAAAATAATTGAAAAGAAGTTATTTCCGATTGTTTAGGAAAAACATTAACTCTCCATACATATTGAACATAAGAAAAAGCATCCATCATTCCACCTGACCATCTATTTAATGACTCAATAGATTGACGTGTAGAAAATAAAGATGATATTGTTGGTTGACAAATACTATATTTTCCCTCTGAAGGATTTGCATCAGACCAACTTTCTAAAAAGTGATTATCTGGAGCAATAAAATTACAAATTGAAGAAGTTTCAGATGGTCTATCGCTAATGGCTACTCTTACTGCTACTTTAGATAAAGCAGATTTCAATTCTTTTCCTTTTGCAAAATCATAAATAGGATTACAACCTATAAAAATAACAGCTCCAGCATCGCCAGTCAGCAAACTAGAAATTGTAGTTTCACTACCTTTTTTAAAGTTTGAAGGATTTGAAATAGAAATTGTTGAATCATAATTTCCCAACATTTGATTTATGTTGTTAATTATTAATTGTGTAGCTAAAACATTAGAAGAGGAAATAACTAAAGATTTACCTTTGGCATTAATTAAATCAGTCGATGCTGATTTAATCATTTTTGTATCTACCGAAGCAGCACCAGAAATTTGAGTTCCTCCCAAAGACGTTGCAATCGAATTGTGCAAAGCTATTACAAAAGACAATTCTTGTGATGGTTTTATAGCTGTTCTGAAATCTGCGTTTGCACCAGTCAAGCTCATTGTTGTTTCAAACTGATAATGACGAGACATCGTTTTTTTATCTTTTGAAACTTTTCTATTTACAGAATAATCTTTAGTAAATTGAATTGGAGAAAGCCATGTTCCCAAAAAATCAGCTCCAAAAGAAACTATGACGTTAGCTTTTGAAAAATCGTAACTTGGAAGCGAATTAACATTAAAAGATTTACCGTTAGCAGCTAACATAGCAGATGATGAAATCGAATCATAAACTACGTGTGAAGCGGTTGGGAATTTTGCTATAAATTCATTGATGGCTTGTTGCAAAGAAATACTCAAAACAGTATTTGTAACTATTTTAATAGGCTTTCCTGCAGAAGAAACTTCAGATAAAGATTTACCTAACTGCGAATCTAAATCTTCCCAAGAAGATTTTTTACCTTCTATAACAGGATTTCTAAACCGTTCTTTATCATATAAAGACAAAACAGATGCTGCTACCCTTGCAGAAATAGCTCCTTTTGAAATTGAAGAATTTTTATTTCCTTCAATCTTAATCGGACGTCCTTCTCTTGTTTTAACGATTATAGAACAATAATCACCACCTTCGGCATACGTAGAAGCATAATAATTAGGAATAGTAGCATCTACATCTTCAGGTTTATTCAAATAAGGTATGGCTTTTCTTACGGGAGTTTCGCAAGCAGCCAAAGTAGCAGCAGCAACGCCAAAACCCATCATTTTAAGAAAATCTCTTCTATAATGACCGCCATTTTCTGACTCAGAGGGAAGAAAATCAGGAAACTCTTGTTTTGCATTTTTAACAAACTCAGGAGATTGTTCCAATTCCTCTAATCCTCTCCAATAGGTTTTGTTAGTAAGCGACATATATTTTTACTTATTTAATAACTAATGAATATTTTTAACAACAATTTTAATGATAAATCTTAATAATGGCATTTAGAACACTCTAATCCACCAATATCTTTTACTTTCATTGGTTCTTTAACTGCATTTCCATCTTGAGATTTAGTATGAGCAGCCATTAAAGCATCGTAATAATGATTATCTTTTCCGTTTACAGCTGTTTCTCTGTGACAATTAATACACCATCCCATTGTTAAAGGCGAATATTGTTGAACAACTTCCATAGTTTCAATTGGACCATGACATTGTTGACATTCAATTCCACCTACTTTAGCATGTGTAGCATGATTAAAATTAGCTAAATCAGGTAAATTATGAACTCTAACCCATTCAATCGGACGACCAGTTGATATTGCTTTGTAAATTTTTTGAATTTCAGGAGACTCTTGTTTGATTGCGTTATGACAATTCATACAAATATTGGCAGATGGAATACTTGCAGATTTAGACTTATAAACACCCGTATGACAATAATTACAACCTATTTTGTACTCGCCAGCGTGAAGTTTGTGCGAAAAAGCAATCGGTTGAGTAGGTGCATATCCTTGTGAAATACCAATTCCTACCAGCCCATCTAAACAAGCTTTTCCAATAACTAAAATAAAAGCAAATGTAGCTATACCTTTAAACGCTTTGCTGTTATAAACTGCAGACAAATCAAATTTACTTTCAATAACTTCTTTATCAATATCTGAAATATTTGTACTTGAATTCAAATATTTTGTTATAATAGATAGTATTAAAACTAAGACTATTAGTATAATTACTAAAACAAGAACAAATAAAACCAGAATAAAATTATTTGATACACCATCATTTGAAGATACTTGCTGAACACCACCTCCACCTTGAGGAACTGCAGCTGCAGCAACAACGGGAACTTTTTCAGATTCAGACTTAATATATGCAACAATAGATATTATTTCAGCATCTTTAAAATCAAAAGATTGCATTTGTGTCTTTCCAAACTTATTATAAATTTCATTTGCATAAGCATCACCGCTATTAATTAATAAAGTAGAATTTTTAATCCATTTGATTAACCAAGGCAAAGGACGTCTTGCATGAACACCTTTAAGACCAGGACCAACTACAACATCATCTGAAACTCCATGACATTGAGTACAATTATTTTCAAATAAAGCCTTACCTGCCGAAATAACTGCATCATCTGTAGGAATAGTTTGACCCTTTGAAAATGAAAATGAAAAAAGGATGAGTGTAAGTACAGTAAATTTAGCGGAAATTTTTCTTAAAACTTTGTAATCGTAAGACATATATGCAAATTCTATTTTGATTGGTACAAATTTAATATCACAATTTTTATAATCAAATATAAAATGTATAAAAAAAATATAAATTTTAATTTAAAAGAAAAAAACGCATCAAAAATGCCTAAAAACGAGTTTTTAAAGGAAATTAAAAAAAAAAAACGCTTAATTTAGAATAATTTTAAATAACAACTAAAGTCTTGATATTAAAAAAAGTTTAATGTCTTTAAATTTTAGCTCAAATCTTTTTGCAATAGATTGATTTGTTAGACTTCCTTTATAAGAATAAACACCTTTCATTAACCATTCTTTTGAAAAAATAGCATCATCGATTCCTCCATGATTGTCAATTTGAAGTAATAAAGGAGTAAATATATTGCTTAAAGCAGTTGTTGCTGTACGAGCTACTCTTGAAGCAATATTTGGAACACAATAATGTATAACTCCATGCGATTTGTAAGTTGGTCTTTTAAGTGAAGTTAGCTTTGATGTTTCAAAACAACCGCCTTGATCAATACTTACATCTACTATAACACTATCAGACTTCATATTAGAAACCATTAACTCTGTAACTACACAAGGACTTCTATCATCTTCAGAACGTAAAGCACCTATAACTACATCGGCTTCAGATAAAGCATGAGAAAGTGTAAAAGTATCAAGAGTTGATGTGTAAATATGAGCTCCCAAATTTTGTTTAAGTCTTCTTAATTTATAAATATGATTATCAAAAATTTTAACTTCAGCTCCCAGACCCATTGCGGTTCTTGCTGCATACTCAGCAACAGTTCCAGCACCCAAAATAACAACTTTTGTGGGTGGAACACCTGTAATTCCTCCTAAAATCATCCCTTTACCTTCATTAGCACTGCTCAAATACTCGGCAGCAATTAACATTACTGTACTTCCAGATATCTCACTCATTGCTCTTACAATGGGCTTTCCTCCAACTTTATCTTCAATAAATTCTAAAGCAATTCCAGTAATTCTTTTTTGGACAATAGATTCAATATATTCAGATGTAACTTTTGCCATTTGCAAAGCCGAAAATAATGTTTGACCAGCCCTCATGTATTCCAATTCAGATAAAGTTGGAGGCATAACCTTCAAAATAATATCAGCTTTATAAACTTCAAATGTAGAATATACTATTTTTGCACCTGCCTCACTAAAATCATTATCAGAATATTTTGCAGTTTCACCAGCTTTAGACTCTACCCAAACTTCATGCCCGTTATTAACTAACAACAAAACACCTTCAGGTGTTAGCATAATTCGACTTTCATACTCTTCAATCTCTCTGGGAATACCAATAAATAAACTTTTTGAATCTCTTTTAATTTTTAATAATTGCTCTTGAGGATATAATGCGTGCATTTGAGCAAGTTCTGAAATTCCTTTTTTCATCTGTAAAGAATCTAAAATTTAATAATAACCAAATATAAAAAAAATTAAGAAATAACAATATTTAATTTTCTTGATAAATTATCTAAAACTTCAAAATTTAATTTAAGTACTTTATGTGGTAACAAACTTGAAACCATGGAAGACCATTCAATAAAACAATAATTACCGGAATCTAAATATTCATCAAAACCTAAATCTAATGCTTCAGATTCGTGTTTAATTCTGTAAAAATCAAAATGATAAATTACTATATTATCTAAAGAAATATATTCATTAACAACAGAAAAGGTAGGACTATTAACTAAAGAAATAACATTTAATTCTTTACAAAGCTCTTTTATAAAGGTAGTTTTTCCAACTCCCATTGAACCATTAAAGAGCCAAATTTTATAGTCAGAATAATTTAAAATCAAAAACCTTACAATTGAATTGATTTCATATAAATTAAAAATAAATGATTTATTAGTCATAGTTATTACCAATTGTAAAAACTAAACCAACAGTAAAAGTAAAAAATTGTCTATCATAAATTTCAGAGAAAACATGGTTATATTTAAAATTAAAATTTGTTGCCCATTTTTCAGAAAATTCATACAATAAACCCACATTTGGAGCTAAACCTATTCCACTAAAATTTAACTGAGCTCTATTAAAACCTTGAAAAGAAGTGGACATATTATAATACGCAAAATCACAACCAATGTAGGGAGTTAAATTTGATTTTTTAAAAAAATAATCAAAGCTACCTCCTAAAGTGTACATAGTTGGAGTAATTCCTAAGAATTGAGAATTAAAAACATAGTAATTTGCCAAACCGCCAATAGCAAAATTTTCAGTTAGCAAATATTTTGCATTAAAACCAATTCCAAAACCTCTTCCAATTTGTTGATTATTTATGCCTGTTGGTAAAGTGAAATTTGCATTAGCACCAATTTTAAATTGTCCAAAAATATTAAGATTTAAAAAAATAAAAAAAAGTAAAAAAAACTTAAAAATAACCATTTAATTAAAAATAAAATTCTACAAATAAAGCAAAAAAGAGCCCTAAGGCTCTTTTTATATTTTTAAAATTCCCAAAGATTATGTTCAAATTCCATTAAATCATTTGCAGCTTTTTCAGAACCATACCTTCCTTTTTTTAAGTCCCCTCCATAAGTATCAACAATTTGTTCATCATTAGGATTAGAAACTTTATATATATAAGAAGAAAATAATCTTAAATCAAAAGCATCAGAATAATTTCTGTGTTCAGAATCATTTTCGCGATTAAACCAGTTTGCTCTGTTGTCTTTTTTGAAAAGTTCAACTAAATCTTTAAACTTTACAGTTGCAACAGGCTGGTTAAACCCCCTAGGATTGATTGAGGCGGGAATATAAACTGTTATTGCAACAATATCATAATAAATTCTTGATCTTTTTCTATCGAATATAGCATCTTCTCTAATACTCATCAAAGTCATTTGTTTTGGATCAAGATTTGCCGAATTAGCATAGCTTTTTAAAGCTTCACGTTTTTCATCAGGAGCCATTCCAGAAGTGTCAGGTGCTTGAACATTAGGATCAACAATGTTAGCTTTAAACTGTTCGTCAGTTAAAATTTTACCTTCATCCAAAGAGTCAGTTGAATATGGTTTTAACTTTCCTAATTTTAGATATTCCAAAATCAGAGTAGGAAGTTCATGGTTTACAGACATAAAAGATTTATTTTGTTTTTCTTTCATATCCATAAATCTCCAAACAGTTTTTCGATACATTATATCCTTATCCAAAATAGGGCGAACAGAATATTTATTAAAATTATCAGGGGAAATAACCCTTCTGATTTTTGCTTCATATTCAGCTAATCTTCGTTGACGTTCAGCTTCAGCTTCAGCTTTCTTTTTATTTTCTTCATCAGCTTTAGCTTGATTAGCAGCTGCTGCTTCGGCTTTCATTTGCTCAGAAGACTTTGATGGAACAGCTGAAACAGTTGGTTTTTTTCCTTTTTTTTGAGAAAAAGCCGGATTTATACCTAAAGCCAAAATAAGTGAACACGATAATAATGTATTACGAATCATATTTGTATTATTCAATTTTTAAATAATAGGAACTGTATATATTGTTTGTGAGATATTAACTGTTTCAGTTTTATCATAGAAATTTGTTCTCAAAACTTCTTTTATTTCTATAGTAATCCTATCATTAGGAGCTGCCAAGGAAGCAAAAGAACTCAAATCAATTAATTCCGAAGATGCATCCATTTGTTTTACCAATCTAGAACCTCTTAATAAGTAAGCTGACCATTTTGATACTTTATAACGAGCATCTTTAGGGTTTGAAGCTAAGAAATCTGGTAAAGGAACGGCTTTGATTTGTAACTGACGTGGTCCAGGAGATTTAATTCCATTTTTCAAATCAACTAATTTTCCACCTGTCAAGATATTAATATCAGGTTTTGGAACACCTTTAACAGGAAAAGTAACATCACCAATATAATTACCACTACTTGAAACTTTAATAGCAACATTCTTGGTGTTAGGAATAACAAATATAGAACCTTTTTGAGCTCCGTTTTGAATTGCAGCACCACTTGCTTGGAAAGTAGGATTATAAACTGAACCTAAGGCAGGTACATTTATCTGTAATGGGTTTCCACAATTCATATAAAGTGCTGAAACAGCACCAGACTGAACTTGAATAACTGGTTTAGCAACTACATATTCTCCTTTTACTGTAAAAGAAGTATCTTTACCTCTGTTTTTGAAAGTAACTGTTGAATTCCAAGATTTTTTTGCTAAACCATCTTTATCATACGCACCACCAGTTGCAGTAAATTCTAATTTACCACGACCGTCTTTATCCACTACTAACTGACGACCGTCAACTTTAATAACAGGTTTAAGAGCTGAAGAAGAAGCAGCTAAAAACACTTCAGCATTATATTTAGTTCCAGCAGCAACAACTCTTGAATCAGCTCTGTACATGGCAAATACTTGATCAAACTTTATGTCAGAAGCACCTAATTCAGCAGCTAATAAACTTAAAGCATCTGATTCGTATTTTAAAACCTCAGATTCCATCATACTCATTACTGCCATAGAAGCACACATTGGAGTTTGACCAAAATTTAATGCTGCGAAATCTTTACGTTTTTGTTCTTTACTTGTAATACGTGGGTCATCTTTAGCGTCAAGTGCAATGTACTTAAAAGATCTAGTTTTGGCATTTTCTGAATCACCTTCTTTTAATTTGAGGTTATTAAGATAATCAACAAAACCATTAATTTTCTTTTGAAAATCATAGGCTTTACCATTTTTTCTACCTTCAGCACCAATCATAAGTTGCTCAACTTCCGTTTCAGCTTTCGCACCTTTCCAGTTTACACCATCTTCTTCATAACCACCAGTTACCTTAACTAACTCTTCACGAGTTTTATCAATGTATAGTTTTATTTCACGTGCTTCTTTTACAACTTCTTCTGCACGTTTTAGAACTGCCTGGTCGCTACTTTTATTACCATTATCAGCAACAGATTTAGCAATTACTTGCTTTATTTCTGTATTATTTGTATCATTTTCATCGTTAGAAAATTGTAAACTTTCATCAAGGAATTTGAATTTTTCCATGATTGCTGAACTTACTTGAAGTGCTAACAATGCAAGCAAAACGAGGTACATCAGACCTACTAATTTTTGCCTTGGGGTTTCTTTACCACCAGCCATCTTATATAATATTAAATTTTAAATTAAAAGAACCTTTGAAAATATTAACCTTTCATTGCAGAAAGCATGTTACCATATACTGTATTTAAAGAAGTTAAATTACCAGTTAATTTAGATAATTCACCTTTAAAAACTTGAGTATCTTTACTTGCCTCTGACATATTTTCCATAGCAGAAGAAAGAGTACCATAAAATTTATTCATTGATTTCAAATGAACATTAACATCTTGTAATTCCATTTCATAAACTGCATTTAAAGCACTAAGATTTTTCGTAATACTTTGAACTTGCGTATGATATTCTTTTGCATCTGAAGAAGCATTTGCCATAGAAGACATTGCAGTTACAGTTGTTGAATAGGATTTGTTTAACTCTTGTATAGATGCTGTTGCAGCTTTAACATTAGTAGCATATTCGTCAGATGCAATAGCTGCATTTGCAACAGATCCCATTTGAGAAACAGACTGACTAAGAGCAGAAAAACCTGAACCTAATTTAGAAAGAGTATCTGGAGTAATGTTGGCTTCTGCCATCATATCATCCATTTTCTTTACTAAACCTTTTCCATCTTTTTTCTCTTCTTTTTTATGAGAAACGTGAGAATGTACTTCGCCTAATTCTGGATAAACAATAGTCCAATCAGGTTCAGTAACTGGGGGTGCAAAAGCAAAAAGTAAGAATAAAATAGCTTCAGTACCTAAACCGACAATAAGCATAGGAGCGGCACCAGGCCAGTGCATGATTTTAAAAAGGGCACCTAAAATAACGATTGCTGCACCTACTCCAGTTATAACAGGAGCTATTTTTGAATAAAATTTATCTTTTCCAGTAAGGGCGTGGGAAGATCTGTAAGAAGTACTCATTTTTTGAAATTAATTAAGGTTAAATAAATTGTTAAAGTTGAAAGAAAAATTGATTAAAAGTTAAGGATTAAAATTCTTGTCCAGATGAGCGACCCAAATAGGTCATGGCACATCTGAAACCAATAAATGATTTTGTTGAATCTGCATATTCAAATGTACGTGTACCAAGTTCCAAATAATAGGCAACATCTTTCCATGAGCCACCTCTAAGAATCTTTCTTTTTTCTTTATCGTCAAAATAGGTTGGGTTCATGTCCCAAACTACTGGTACTGCAGATTCATAAAAAGCATCTTCACACCATTCAGAAACATTACCCGACATATCATACAAGCCATAGTCATTAGAAAAATAAGAACCTACAGGAGATGTGTACATAAAACCATCATCATAATAATTTCCTCTTCCTGGTTTTAAATTAGCTAACATGCAACCTTTAGAATTACGAATGTATGGACCGCCCCAAGGATATTTAGCCATATCACGACCACCTCTTGCTGCATATTCCCATTCAGCTTCAGAAGGTAATCTAAAGTTAGGATTAGCAAACAAATTCATTCCACTTAAATCTGTTCTCCATTCGTTCATAAAACGAGTTCTCCAATTACTAAATATACGTGAAGCATACCAATCTACACCTACAACTGGATATTCATCAAAAGCTGGATGGTAATAGTAATATTCCATCATTGGGTCTCCCATGTGATGAGCAAAATCTCTAACCCAAACGGTAGTATCAGGATAAAGTTCTCTAACTATATATTCTTCTCCTTTAGACTTGATAGTAGAATCTAACCAAGCTTGCGTGTTTTTCCAATCCGGATAAAGATCTGGTTTAGATAAAAACTCAACAAACTGTCTATATTCATTATTAGTAATTTCCGTTTCATCCATATAAAACCCACCTATGGTAATTTGCTTATTATAATTAATTTGAGTTGCAGGAACATCTTGATCTGCTTGACCCATGTGAAAAGTACCTGAAGGACAAACTACCATTCCATAAGGAACTTGTTGAGTCCAACCAACTCTATCTGGAACTCCTACCAAGTCGCCAGTAGGCATACCTGAATTTCCTCCTCCTTTTTTACCGCAAGAATCTATAACGACAAGGGTAGTAACTGCTACCAAAAAGTTGATTGAAATTTTAACTATTTCTCTTTTATTCATAATGGATAATACTGAAAATCTTATAAAACCTTTCAAAACTATATTAAATTTTTAATAAACAAAACTTTTTTTTAAAAAATATTTTAAATTAATACCTAAAACGTGGAGTTCTTATCATTGGTTTAGGTAATAAATCTCTGACAGGAATGAAAAAAGATGCCATAATCTCGTGAGAAGTGCCCATTTTAGCCGCTTTTCCTATGATTGTGAGGTCAAAACCATAGCCAACTCGCAAAGCATTATTTTTTAAAAAACTTATACCAATTAATGCAATCATTGCATCAGTATGTCGATAAGAAATTCCTCCCCAGAATTTATAATTAGAATAACTTGCCAAAACAGTTAGGTCAGCTTGAGTATTATTAAGTGCTTGCAAACTTGATCTTAAAAGTAAAGTAGGCAATAAATTCCAGTTTTCATTTAGAATAAGTTTATATTGAAAAAAAAGATAAGCATGTCTTTTCAATGTACTTGAAAATTCTTTAGAATTTATTTGTTGTTTGAATAATTGAGGTTGTAAAAGATGAGATAAACTAATACCCATAGAAATTTTTTTAGACAACAGCCATAAACCTCCATCAATGTCAAAAGAACTTTGGCTCGGATTAGCAACCACTTGGTCTAATCTAGGGTCATTATCTTGGTTTGGTTTCCATAAATCCGTGCTAATTCGTTGGTTAAAATAGCCGGCTCCTATTCCAATTCCTAATTTGACATCTTCTGATATATTTATATGATATGAATAATTGGCTTTTAAGTACAAGTTATTCAATGTAGCAATATTATCATTAACTATATTAAAGCCTATACCACTGTTAAAAGCCTTAATTTTGGTTGATGCATTAATAAATTGTGTTACTGGAACTCCGGAAAAATTATCATTTCCGCCTGAATTTCTAAAACCTGTCCATTGACTTCTGTAAATTCCTACAAATTCAGTTTGTTCGTTTATGCCAACATAAGCAGGGTTAAAATATGAATTTACGAACATATATTGACTAAACTGTGCATCTTGCTGTGCGAATGAAACTATAGAAAAGGATAATAAAAAAATAATTGCTCGAATTTTATTGGTAATTTCCATAATAAAAATTTTATTGAAGCTAAATTGTATTTGCATTTTTAATATAAACTTCCAATGCTCCTGTCATAGATGGAGCGTTTGGCATTGGTGCTTGAATATCCAAAACAAGCCCTGCGTCAAGCACAGCTTTTGCGGTAGTGCTTCCAAAGGCTGC
The DNA here is from genome assembly GCA_004294265.1 of Cytophagales bacterium. Taxonomy (GTDB): domain Bacteria; phylum Bacteroidota; class Bacteroidia; order Cytophagales; family UBA9547; genus REAG01. The sequence continues at coordinate 29,699 of REAG01000117.1, forward strand.
TATTCTGGTTTTTTCTTGTTTGAAATTTGGAAAATTTGTAAATAAGGAGGTTACTCCCGAAGGACTAAAGAAAACTAATACATCATATTTTACATCTGATAAATCCGAAAGATTTGATGCAACAGTATTATATATTATACCTTCGCTAAAATTAAAATCATTTTGTTTAAGAAAACTTGGAATATCATCGCTTCTTAGGTCAGAACAAGGATAAAGAAATTTTTCAGTTTTATGTTTTTTTAATATTTCAAATAAATCTGAGGCTTTTTTTTCGCCAACAAATATTTTCCGTTTACGAATCACTATGTATTTTTGAAGGTAATTTGCGGTTTGGTCAGAAACGCAAAAATATTTTAAAGTAGGTTCTAATTCTACCTTTCCTTCTTTGCAAAGTCTAAAGAAATGATCAACTGCATTTCTGCTTGTTAGAATAATTGCAGAGAATTGTCCAATTTCAATTTTTTGTTTTCTAAATTCTTTAAAAGGCACTCCTTCAACATCAATAAAAGCTCTAAAATCCACTTTTAGTCCATATTTATTTGCTAACGATAAATATGGAGTATCGTCTGAAGGTTTTGCTTGCGTTACGAGTATGCTTGCTACTTTATTTAGTCTATTTTCTGAAACTTCTTTTATTTCTGCACCCTGCATGAGTAATTGATGTAATTTAAGTGAGCTTTAGGATATATACAAAAGGATATAAATCGCAAATGCAAATATACGCAAATAAATAATTCTTATTAAAACCAAACTTAAATAGAAGTAAATAAAATTCTCTTACGAATAAAATTATGAAAAGTAAAAATGGTAAAACCCACTTAAAATCATAATTTAAGTGTATTAAGGTAAAAAATGGTGTTAATGTAAAAAATAAAAATAAAGCAATAATTAATAAAAAAAGAGCCAAAAAACGAAATATTTCTGTTACAATAGTTACTGTAAAACTTTGAATTTTCAAAAAATAACCAAAAATGAGATGTAAAAATATTTTTATGATTATCAATTTAACAGTAAACTTTATAAAAAATAAAAAAAAATCAGAAGTTTCTTTCGTTTGTGTTTCATTATAAAAATTATGATTAAACGCAAGATATAACAATGTTAGAATTGAAAATATGGTTACACTAAGCAAAATAATTTCAATTTTAGAGAAATTTGGTTTTGAATTTAATCTTGTTGAATAGTGATTAAAACTTATATTGGAAGATTTTTTAAATAAAAAGTGGGTTTCTATTCCCATTTGTTTTGCAATTGCAACTACTGTTAAAAATATAATAAAACATATTATAAATATAGTATTAAATGAAGTTCTTTTTTGTTGAATTTCATAATATGTTTTTTTTTCATTTTCTTTAGTTTTAGATAATTTTTGATGAATTTTGAAACTATCATTAATTTTAATGGAAATTTCTGTTAAAGGTTGGTTGGCATAAATAGTTATTAGGTCATTTGCTTTAAATTTAGTTTCTTTTAATTGTATTGTTAGGATTTGACTCGCTGTTTTAAGGCAATTATATTTATTATTATGAAAAATGTGATTTTCTGAATTAGATTCAATTGTTAAAAAATGATTGATATAATCTTTTTTAATAATAAAACTAATTTGATTATTTTCAGAATATTGATTTAAAATAGGTACATAAATATTTTCTTTCTTTGAAAAAACTAGCAAGTCTTCTTTTTCTATTTGTTTAGAGAAGGAGCTAAAACAAACAAAAAGTGATAAAAAAAAATGATAGTGGTTAAATTTTGACTTTTTCAACTTTATTTGCGTAAAAATATACCAAAAGAAGTGTTAAAACTACAAAACTAATTTGTATTGTAAGAGCAATATTAATTTCTAGCTCTGAAGTTAAAAAAGCAATTGCATACATAAAAAGACTAAAAGTTAAAATCACAACAATAATTCCGGAGTTTGGGTATCCAAGTTTTTTTAAATGATGATGTATATGGTTTTGATCAGGGGAAAAAGGTGATTTACCGTTAATAATTCTAATAAAAAAGACTTTTAAAGTATCTATAACAGGAATGATTAACATTGATAAAGCTACAACTGGAGAGTTAGCAACTGGTTTGAGTTCAATGAACTTGACAGCAAGTATTGCAATTATGAATCCACAAACGAGCGAACCTGTATCACCCATAAAAATAATGGCGTTTCTAAAGTTGTATCTTAAAAAACCGATTAGACTACCTGCCAGACAAAAAGCTAAATCAGAATAAGACCTAACTCCGTTTTCTATTTGAAAATAAATGTAAAAACCAATAATAGTTGCTATATAAATGCAAATTGAACCTGCTAAACCATCTATTCCATCAATCAAATTAATAGCGTTTGTAATACCAATTATTACTAAAAAAGTAAATGCATAGCTAATTCCATCAGGCAAAGTTTGCAAACCAAACAATCCTTGAAAAGAAGTAATACGAATATTTCCAATAAAAACAACGATTCCTGTTGCTAAAACTTGAACAAAAAATTTTTTGAAAGGCGAAACTGAAACTAAGTCATCTTTTATTCCAATAAAAAACAGTAAAATACAACCAGCAATTACTTGTTGAACTTCTTTATTAACATGTCCAAAAATCGTAATTGAAGAAACTAAACCAGCAAAAATAGCAATTCCACCTAAACGTGGGGTTAATGATCTGTGAATGGTTCTGTAATTAGGCTCATCAAGAAGCTGTTTGAGATGAGCTACATTTATAATTGATGGTATTGCAAATACTGAAATTAAAAATGCCCATAAAAAACATAATACCGAATTTATCATTTTGCAAACTTAAACTATTTATTACTAATAGTTATAAAAAGTAAGCAATATTTACACTAAAATAAGAAAATAAATAGTTTTTTATTAATAATTATTACTTTTAAAGTTCTTATGCTAAAATATTTTAAAAATAATAATAATTTCAATCTAAATACATTTGCTTTTATTTATTTTTTCCTCCCAATGTATATTTCTTTGCTGCATATTTATCGAAAGAAAAATAATATAATTTTCCTTCGTGTGGATTCAATTCAATTTTTATATTTTGAAGTTATCCAAATTCAACTGATTTATCTTCTAAATATTCACTCACAAAAAGTTTTGGTTTTTTTACAAGTGAATTTATAGTGTAATCAACCGATTTTTTATTTTCATTTCTATTAATTGCATATACAATCCAAGTGTTTTCGGATACTATTTCTTTTACCAAGACTTCAATATCTTCTTGTTTATCAATAAATGGAAATGTAGCAGTTGTTTTAAAAGAATTTGGTTCAAACGATCTAAAAAAGTCTATTTTATCTTTATCCAATATTGAAAAATCTTCAGAAGTGCAAATCATTCCACCCTGCAAACCCATCCAAGTATTGATAGTTTTGGATTCCATAGGAGTCATTTTATTGAATTTTGTTCTTAAAATCATGGCATCTGGGTCGTTTTGCCACCACACATTATTTATATGCTGATTGCCAACTGTTTCTTTAAACATACTTTCAGCACCATCCCATTTTGCAGTAATATCTGCCGAAACTCTCATGCCATCAACGTAGCCAATAAATGAAGGATATGTAGCGATACAACCTAACCAAAACGATTCTTCTCCAATTTCTTCACGAATCATTTTAAAGAATTCTCGCTGATATTCTATACTGGTTTTGCCAGGCGTATGACGTTTTAAGTTTTGCGATTGTTGATCACCCCACATCATAAAATCCGTTTTAAAATAAGTTATACCCATTTTTCTTAGTTTTCTAAAAACACCTCTTAAATATGCCATCACCTCTGGATTGCTTGTATCGAGCGTAAAATATTCTTCGTCCATTGCTCCCCATAGCCGTTGTTCGTCAAAAAACTGAAACCAACGAACTTGTGTGTTATCTCCCCATTTTAAAATCCAATCGGGATGTTCTATAAAAACTTTACTTCTATTTCCGACCATATATGGACCAATCCAAATGCCTGCTTTGTAGCCTTTTGATATTATATTTTTAATAGATGGCTCTAAACCTTTAGGAAATTTCAAACTTGGTTCGAGCCAATCTCCCAAATGAGGATGATAACCTGCATCTATTTGAATGGTTTGTAAAGGAATTTTTGGTTTGATAGTTTCAAAACCTTTTACATAATCAAACAACATTTTTTCTGTCAAAAAATCGAAAGAATAATACCACGAACACCACAAATAGGCTTGAGGTTTGTTGGTTCGGGCTTTCATTGTAGTACCAATTTCTTGGGCTTCGGCTCGCATACCTTCGTAATATTTTTCGGTTTCTGAAAAATATAAAGTAGGCAAATTAGTTGGTAAAACTTTTTCGGTTTGAATACATACAGAAATACTTTTTTTGTTTTCAATCGTTTTTAAATCTGTGTAAGATACATATTTATTTATATCATGAGTTGAAACTATCAATGCTGTACCACTATCAGGCAATAATCCAGTAAGTAAAGTACTTTTTTCTACTTCTTTTTCATTCCATTTTTTTATGCCACCATCTCCCATAATTCCTCCAGAAGTTCTGTAAAAACGATTTGCTCCATCAATAGCACAATTATGAATAGGTGATATTATGTCAGCGATACCTTGAGGCAACGAAGTTTGCGTTTTGAGGCTCAAATATTTGCCTTCAGTAGAAAATATAAGTTCTAATTTTCCATTTTCTAACACATATTCAATACTCGAGGCTGTTGTTTTGATTTGAATTGGACGAATTGAAATGCCATTAATTGCTGGATAACAGTTTGTAAGTTTTATCGATTTTCCAATAATATCAAAAGAGCCGTTGGATGCAATTTTATAGCTTATATTTTGAGCGGATAAAAATAAATTTAATAGTAAAAATACTATAATAATCTTTTTCATTTATGTAGTTTTTAAAATGTATACGTAAACATATCAAAACAAAACTTAAATTAAAAATAAATAATTAAAATACTAATAGGAACCCCTAAAAACCTCCATTCCGTTAAAGCCCTCCCACTTGGATTCTGCGGTTTCGTAGCAGAAATTGGTTTGGGTGTGGTTTTTAAAAATAATATTGGGGTTTTTAGAGGCTCCCAAATTTCATTTAAAGAAAAAAAAGCCTTTTCGTTTCCGAAAAGGCTTTTTTTGATACAAAAATGAAAGGAATATTAATACATTCCGCCCATTCCACCTCCGCCACCCATAGGAGGCATTGCAGGAGCATCATCTTTTTCTTCAGCAATTACACATTCGGTTGTTAGCAATAAACTTGCCACAGAAGCAGCATTTTGCAAAGCCAAACGAGTAACTTTTACAGGATCTAAAACGCCAATTTTGATAAGGTTTTCAAATTTATCTTCTCTTGCATTGTAGCCAAAATCATCTTTTCCTTCTTTTACTTTATTCACAATAACTGAAGCCTCTAATCCGCAATTAGAAACAATAGTTCTTAAAGGTGCTTCGATAGCTGTTCTAATAATTTGAACACCCGTTTTCTCGTCCTCGTTGTGTGTTTTTACTTTATCTAAATCTGCACCAGCACGAATTAAAGCTACACCACCTCCCGCAACTATACCTTCGGCAATAGCTGCTCTTGTAGCGTGAAGTGCATCATCAACTCTATCTTTTTTCTCTTTCATTTCCGTTTCGGTTGCTGCTCCGATATATAAAATAGCAACGCCACCAGATAATTTTGCCAAACGCTCTTGCATTTTTTCTTTGTCATAATCAGAAGTTGATTTTTCAATCTGATTTTTGATTTCGTTTACTCTGCCTTTGATTGCATCTTTTGAACCAGCACCATTCACAATAGTTGTATTATCTTTATCAACAATTATTTTTTCTGCCGAACCTAATTGTTCAAGAGTAGCATTTTCTAATTTATGACCTTGATCTTCAGATATTACAGTTCCGCCTGTCAAAATGGCAACATCTTCCAGCATTGCTTTTCTTCTGTCGCCAAAACCAGGTGCTTTTACAGCACAAACTTTTAGTGCACCACGGATTTTATTAACCACCAAAGTAGCTAATGCTTCGCCTTCAACCTCTTCTGAAATGATTAAAAGTGGCTTTCCAGTTTGAGCAACTTGCTCAAGTACAGGAAGCAATTCTTTCATTGAAGATATTTTTTTCTCATAAATTAAAATGAAAGGACGCTCCATTTCAACTTCCATAGTTTCGGTATTTGTAGTGAAATATGGCGAAAGATACCCTCTGTCGAATTGCATTCCTTCCACAGTTTTTACTTCATCGGAAGTTCCTTTAGCCTCTTCAACCGTAATAACGCCATCTTTTCCAACTTTTGCAAACGCATTAGCAATCATTTCACCAATTTCATGGTCGTTGTTTGCAGATATAGTTGCAACTTGTTTAATTTCTTCGTTGTTATTTTTGATTTCTTTTTTCATGGCATTTAAGTTATTCACCACGTGAATAACCGCTTTGTCTATACCACGTTTTAAATCCATTGGATTTGCACCAGCAGCCACATTTTTAATACCAGCATTGAAAATAGCTTGAGCCAAAACAGTAGCAGTAGTTGTGCCATCACCTGCCGAATCGGCAGTTTTTGAAGCCACTTCTTTTACCAATTGAGCACCCATATTTTCTACGGCATCTTTCAATTCTATGTCTTTAGCAACTGTAACACCATCTTTTGTGATAGTAGGAGAGCCAAATTTTTTATCTAAAATTACATTTTTACCTTTAGGACCTAATGTTACTTTCACGGCATTTGCCAAAGTATCCACGCCTCTTTTTAATTTTTCTCTCGCTTCTGAATCGAAATAAATCGTTTTTGCAGCCATTTTTTTAGTTATAAGTTATAAATTATGAATTATTATTTTTGGAATATTAAACTAGATGATAGCGAAAATATCAGCTTCACGCATGATTAAATATTCTTTACCATCAAAAGTAACTTCAGTACCCGAATATTTGCCGTAAAGGACACTATCGCCCACTTTTACTTGAGGTTTCATCACGTTTCCGCTCTCTGATACTTTGCCAGCACCAACCGCAATAACTACTCCTTTTTGTGGTTTTTCTTTTGCTGAATCTGGAATATACAGGCCTGAAGCGGTTTTTGTTTCTGCAGCAGCAGGTTCTACTAGAACTCTATCTGCCAATGGTGTTAAATTTATTGCCATTATTTGATTTAATTATTTTTGATTAATATTTTAATGAAAATCATTGTACTCAAATATTAACATTAACTATGCCAATTTTAAAAATTATCTTTTAGAATGAAATTTTGACATATAATATAGGTGTTTTAAAATGGAAAGAAAACAAAAAAAATAATTTCAAATTCAAAATCTTACAATATTTATTTGCTCTAATAAAAAACTAAAATTTAATTTTAGATTTTAAAAAATATAAATATAATTATTTTTCGATTTGATTAAATTTGTTTAATTTTGATTACGTTAAATTTCATTTGCCATGCAACATTTACTTATTTCAGTTTCAGATAATGCAAATTTGGGAGCAATTCAATCGCTTTTGCTCCAAACAAAAGGCATAGAGCGCGTGGAAACCATAGAAAACGACAATTTTTTGGAATCAGAAACTGATTGGATAAATAATTTACATAAACCAGGTCCAAAACTTACTGAAGCTCAGTTAGATGAATTGGTTCAAGCCATGGACAATGAAGAAGATACAGGAATATCAGAAACAGAATTGGATAAAAAATTTAATGCTTATTTTTTTAATAAATGGGGAATACAAATTTCGTAATAAAATACGCTAAAATGTCAGATAGAGATATAATTAAAATGGCAGATTATATTACCGAAAATTCAAGTTTTGAAGTAGCTTACAAATATTATCTTAGATTAAAACTTCACATTAATTCATTATCACTTTATCCAGACCGAAACTTACCTTGTCGTTACTTTCGATTTTCTAAAAAAAAATATCTTTGTACCGCATTTGAGGAAACTTATATTATTGCCTACGTGATAAAAAAGAATGAAATAGTAATAAAAAGAGTTATTCATGGTAAAATATTAGGATTGTAAATAAATAAATAAACCTATAAGGTTTGAAAAAAACTTATAGGTTTTAATACTTGTTCTTATTTTTAGTCCCCAAACTAAATCTCAATAGAAGTAAATCTCTAACGTGTTCATCATTAAACAAAATCCAACCTTATTTTACATACAAAAATAAGTCTTTAATTTGTTTTTCGATGGTTTATATTTTAAAATTGCAAATATAAAAGTTTTGTAGTATATTGTATTTATAGCTTTCAACTTACAAGAACTTTCTATACAAACGAAGGCAAATAGGAGCAAAATTAACAAATTTCAAAATAATATTATGTACACAACATATCATTTAGAATCAGCACAGGAAGTAAGCACTGATATTTTAGACGCTATAAAAGCTACTTTTAAATCTAAGCCAATTACTATTATTGTGGAAGAAGACGATAACAATTTTGAGCTAACTGCTGATTTAAAAGCCGTTTTGGAAGATCGTTTGCATGAAGATGAAGGTTCGTATCTGTCCGCTGAAGAGTCTATCTTTCAACTTAATAAAAAATATGGATTATAAAATTATCATTTCGCCTCGTGCTCAAAAAGAGATTGAAAACGCCATTGATTACTACGTTTTGTACAGCATAGGCGTTCCTATGTATTTTATAACTGCACTTAAAGAAGCTTACAGAATATTAGAAACAAACCCATTTTTTAGGGTTCGTTATAAAAATATTAGGGCTTTAAAGATAAAGAAGTTTCCGCATTCTTTGTATTTTATCATCAACGAAGAAAAAAATACGGTTCGAGTACTTTCTTGTTTTAACAACAAAAGAAATCCTAATAAAAGACCAAGATACTAAACCCAAAAGATATCGGAGATAAAGACTTTTAGATAATTCATTTTCAAAAAACATTTAGATTTGTTCTATCTAATTATTTTAAGTATATATAGATGCTATCTTAAAAACCATGTAACACAAGTATAAAAACCTTAAAAAATCATATAAATCAAATTTAAACTACACTTCAACCACTTTTTTTAAAGGATTTCTTTCAATGGTTTTTACAGATCTATCCTTCCATTGGCATTTCATCCAAGCATCCAACATTTTACCTTTTATTGTTAAAAGCTTAATTAAAAATACCTTTTCAACTCTTTTAGCACCCAAATTTAGTTTTGCATCTAAAGAACTTCTGCCTAATTTTAGTGTTTTTTTCTTGTTTTCAATCGCATTTTCTAAACCTAAAAAAAGCATATTGAAATATAAATTGTATTTTTTATTTATTACTTTATCATAGCCCAAGTAATACATTTCAATTTCAGAATCATTTTCTAAAGTAGAATAAAAAGCAACCATTTTATTTGAAATAAATAAGGCATAAATTTTAAAATTAGATGAATGAATTTGGCTCATAGAATACCAAAAAGATTTATTAACGACCGAAAACACAAAATCTTGTTCTTCAATAGTTTCTAAATATAAATTTTGTAAGTCATTTTGAAAAATTTCAATTTCTGAGATTGAAAGTAAACGAATTTCAAAATGATTTTGACTTTCAGTAATTTTTTTATAGCGAGATGCATATTTCCTAGAAAGCATTTCGGCATAATCTTCTATTTTAGTCCAATGGTTTTCTATTTGAAAATCCATAAAAATATCAGGAATTTGCTGAAAAAAACCATTTTGATTTAAAAAAACAGCTTGATTAGAATTAAATTCAATTTCTTTTCCAATCAAAGCTGTACATTTTAACTTTTTTGCTAAAGTTTCACTTCCTTCGAGCCAAAAATCAAGGCTTAAATCTTGGTTTAAAATTAAACTATCATGAATAAAAGCAGGAAAATTATTTCTTAAAATATTACCTAAAACCAAAACTTTAAATTGAGAAATTCCCAATAAAATTTGAATTAAACTAGAAAATTGATTTGATTCCGAAATTTTCTTAACCGTTAATTCATTAGGTCTTACAAATTGATAATAAGAAAAAAAAATAGGTATATTTTCAAAAAAAATTACTGTATAATAAGTATGAATATTTAAAGAAGCTAATTGAATTTCTTGAAAAAATAAAATATGATTTTTAAAAAATAAATCGTTTTTTATACTTTCAATATCTTTAAAATTTTCAGTAATAATTTGAGAATACTCTAATTTATTTTTTATAATTTTATTCTGTATAAGTAGTGTTTTCAATATTTTTATAATTCGTTATTTTTAATATCTTTTGTAAGTAATTTTTTGTAATATTTGCTATTTAAACTTTTCTGTAAAGCCAAAATATGATTGCCATGATGCGTATCCGAACCTACAAAATCTATCATATCGGCATCAATTAATTTTTGAGCCATTTTTTTGCAATCATCTTCGTAATAACCTGACAATGAGTTGATATTTAACTGAAAACTCAATCCATAGTTTTTTAAAATTTGATATTTATTTAGGTTAAAATGGTAATAATTATACCTTTCGGGATGAGCTAAGATAGGAGAATATCCATTAGACAAAAGCAAATATACAGCTTCGTGAATTAAATGTGATTCGTTTATATATGAAAGTTCAAATAAAATATGTTTATCACCAAAAGTAAGTAATGGTTCATTATTTTTAATTTTATTTAAAAAGAAATCATCTAAATAGTATTCAGCAGCAGCTTCAATTTCTATTTCACAATTTTGAGTTTTAAAGTAAGATTTTAGTTCTTCAAGTTTTGGTAAAATAGTTTCCGGAGAATTATTGTATTTAGAATTATAAATATGTGGAGTAGTAATAATTTTAGTAATTCCCGTTTTTTTTAATTCTAAAATTAATTCTAAAGATTGTTCAAAGGTTCTAACACCATCATCTAATCCAGGCAAAAGATGCGAATGAAAATCGGTTGTAAAACCATATTTATTGTCAGAGTTTACCCCAAAAATGCTTTTAATATTACTAATCATGGTCTAATAATGGATTCCAAATATTGATTTTAAAAATTTTAAAATCAAATATTGATTCAAATGTTTTGAAAAACATAGATCAATTAATTTTGCAAAAATATAATTAAAATATCATCAAACAAAACTCTATTTTTGAATTATTTTATATCTTTTAAAAATGGAAATTTTTTTCTATAATCACTTAATAATGAAGTGCATAACTCAAATTGAATTACTTTTTCAATTTCCCCAAAATTCTTATTATGTTCAGGTAAAGCAAACGAAAATGCACTATTTCCATTATATTTTTGTTTTCTACCATCCTCCCCTATTCTGTTTATGCCAATTACAAAGCAAGAATTTTCAATAGCCCTTGCTTCTAACAAATGATTCCAAGCCAAAACTCTACTTTCTGGCCAGTTAGCACAATAAATAATTAAATCAAAAGCATATTTATCATCAATAATTTGATTTCTAGCATTTTCAGGAAACCGTAAATCGTAACAAATCTGCGGATTAATTTTCCAATTTTTATAGTCAATAATTACTTTTTTTGAACCAGAATTATAGACTTTATCTTCACCAGCAAAGCAAAAAGTATGTATTTTGTCGTAAGTTTGTATATTTCCATTTGGAGTAACAAACAAAAAACGATTATAATAAAAACCGTTTTCTTTAATAGCTATTGAACCGCAAATGGCAGATTTTGTTTGAACTGCTATCATTTTCATCCACTTTGTAGTGTGTCCGTTTGAGGGCTCAGAAAAAGTTTTTGGATTCATAGAAAAACCTGTATTAAACATTTCAGGCAATATTATTAAATCAAAGTCGTTAGAAATATTCCATATTTTTTCTTCCAATATGGCTAAATTTGCAGCTATGTTTTCCCAAAAAATATCAGTTTGAATAAGAACTATTTTTAGATTTTCCATTGTAAAAAAGTAAGAATAAAAAATATTATTTTTTTACTTTTAATGGAAATACTTTTCTGAACTTTTCAATTTTAGGCTTAATCACAAAATAGCAATAAGGTTGCGAACCATTTAGATTATAGTAGTTTTGATGATAATTTTCAGCTACATAAAAAGTTGAAGAGGGAGATATTTCGGTTACTAATGGTTTTGAATAAGCTCCAGAACTATTCAAATCAATTTTTAATTTATCTGCAATGTTTTTTTGTATTTCATTATGATGAAATATTACTGAGCGGTATTGCGTTCCTGCATCGTTTCCCTGTCTATTTAGCGTAGTGGGGTCATGTGTTTTCCAAAAAATTTCTAAAATATCTGAAATAGAAATTTTATCAGAATCAAAAGTGATTTGAACAACTTCTGCATGACCAGTTTCTCCAGTACATATATCTTTGTAAGTCGGATTTTTGAGAGAACCGCCCATGTAACCAGATTCTACTTTTAAAATTCCATCGGCTTGTAAAAAAACTGCTTCTACACACCAAAAACAACCTGCTCCTAAAGTTATCATTTCTTTTTTTTCCATTTTTACTGTTTTTTTATTGGTTTGCCCACTTGAAAAATCCGATATTATTAGCAATATAAAAACGGATAAAAAGATATAATTTTTTAAAATTTTCATTAACTTTTATCTTAAGTAGTATTACAAATTAAACGAATGAATTTAATGATTGTTATTTAAAATTCAAAATATTTATTTATTGAAATATAAATAGCAAATAAAACTGACATTTTTACAGTTTTTTATACTTGGAATAACTTTTGAAAAGTATAAATAAATCATAAATTAAAATTACCATGGAAGAGAAAGGCACACTTTCGATACATACAGAAAATATATTTCCTATTATCAAGAAATTTCTGTATTCAGACCACGAAATATTTCTTCGTGAATTAGTTTCAAATGCACAAGATGCAACTCAAAAACTCAAAAAACTGTCGCTAATGGGCGAGTTTAAGGGTGAATTAGGCGATTTAAAATTGAAAGTAAAAATTGATGAAGTTGCCAAAACTCTTACTATTAGCGATGCTGGTATTGGTTTGACTGCCGATGAGATGAAAAAATATATCAACCAAATTGCTTTTTCGGGAGCAACTGAATTTGTTGAGAAATTTAAAGACAAAATTGAAAATCCTCAAGACTTAATTGGTAAGTTTGGATTAGGATTTTACTCTGCATTTATGGTAGCTGAAAGGGTTGAAATTCTTTCATTAAGCTATAAAGATGGAGCCGAAGCGGCACTTTGGAGCTGCACAGGCACAACAGATTATGCCATTACGCCAGCAACAAAATCGGAAAGAGGAACTGATATTGTGCTTTATATTAATGAAGAAAGTGCAGAGTTTTTAGAAAAATCAAGAATAAGTTCTATTTTAACTAAATATTGTAAATTCTTACCTATCGAAATCGAATTTGATGAAAAAATAATCAATAATCCTCACCCAATCTGGACCAAACAACCAGCCGATTTGAAAGATGAAGATTATGTTAATTTTTACAAAGAATTATATCCATTTTCTGAAGATCCACTTTTTTGGATTCACTTAAATGTAGATTATCCTTTTAATCTTACTGGAGTTTTGTATTTTCCGAAAGTAAAACAAGAGTTTGAATTACAAAAAAATAAAATACAATTATATAGCCGTCAAGTTTTTATAACAGACGAAGTAAAAGATGTTGTTCCTGAGTTTTTGATGCTGATGCATGGAGTAATTGATTCTCCAGATATTCCTTTAAATGTATCTCGTTCTTACTTACAAGCTGATGGAAATGTAAAGAAAATAAACTCACATATTACTAAAAAAGTAGGTGATAAATTAGCTGAACTTTTCAAAAACGATCGACCAAGTTACGAATCTAAATGGGATAGTTTAGGACTTTTTGTAAAATATGGTATGATTACAGATGATAAGTTTTTTGAAAAAGCAAAAGATTTTTGTTTATTCAAAAACATTGATAATCAGTATTTTACAATCGATGAATATCGTGAAAAAGTTCAAGTAGTTCAAGAAGATAAAAACAATAATATTGTTTACCTTTATACAAATGATGAAGGAAAACAAGATTCATACATTCAATCAGCAAAGAAAAAATCTTACGATGTTTTGAAATTTGAAACTCCTATTGATAATCATTTTGTTTCGCATATCGAACGCAAGTTAGACAAAACAAGTTTCAAGAGAATTGATTCAGATATTGCAGATAAAATCATAGAAAAAGATGTAATATTAGAAAGTATCTTGAGTGATTCTCAAAAAGAAGAGTTAAAAACTTTGTTTGATAAAGTAATAAACAATAAAAATTACGCAGTACAAATTGAAGCACTTTCAGCCGATGAAATGCCAGTTGCAGTAACTTTACCTGAATTCATGCGAAGAATGAAAGAGATGAACATGGGCGGAGGTGGAATGAATTTTATGGGTGCAATGCCAGATAGTTATACAGTTGCAGTGAATGCAAATCACGCAATTATGCAAAAAATATTGGCTGCAAACGAGGATTCTAAAGAGTTAATTGCCAAATACGCTTTTGATTTAGGATTATTAAACCAAAATTTATTAACAGGTGCTGCTCTTACAAATTTTATCAATAAAAGTGTAAATTTAGTAAGTTAATTTATTTATGTTGAGAAAAGCTAATTCGTTATTTCAAAATATTGAATTAGCTTTTTTTATTTTTTTAGCACTAAAATAATTTATTTTAGAAATTTTTAGACAAAATGTCAGATAAATTTAGAATAAAACATAAATATTTTTTAATATTGTAATCATAAAACAATTTCATTTCATTGACCGCTCAAGAAATACAATCTATTAAACAACGCTTTGGAATTATAGGAAATAGTTCGTTGTTGAACTATGCCATTGAAGTTGCTGCTCAAGTAGCTACAACCAATATGACTGTGATGATTTCGGGTGAAAGCGGTACAGGAAAAGAATCATTTTCTAAAATTATTCACCAATTAAGTCCACGCAAACATGGACAATTTATTGCTGTAAATTGCGGAGCAATTCCGGAAGGTACTATTGATTCAGAACTTTTTGGACACGATAAAGGTTCTTTTACTGGAGCTACCGATGCCAGAAAAGGCTATTTTGAAGTTACAGATGGTGGTACAATTTTTTTGGATGAAATTGGAGAAATGCCGCTTGGTACGCAAGCAAGACTTCTTCGGATTTTAGAAAATGGCGAGTATTTAAGAGTTGGTTCTTCAAAAGTTCAAAAAACTGATGTGCGTGTAGTGGCTGCAACCAATGTCAATTTATTGAAAGCCATTGATGAAAAAAGATTTAGAGAAGATTTATATTATAGAATAAATACCGTTCCTATTCATGTGCCTGCTTTAAGAGAGCGTGGTCATGATATTTATTTATTATTTAGAAAATTTGCTAATGATTTTTCTGAAAAAAATCGCATAGATCCAGTTAAACTTACTAAAGAAGCACAAGATGAGCTAAATAAATATAAATTTCCGGGTAATATTCGGCAATTAAAAAACATTGTAGATCAGGTTTCTTTGCTCGAAATAAACAGAGAATTAGGAATTACAGAATTAGCAAAATACTTACCAAACTACAAACAAAATACAATGCCTAGCATTTCAGGAAACTATTCTCAATCGGATAGTTATACTGACAAAGAAATTATTTTTAAATTTCTTTTTGAAATGAAAAGGGATTTGAATGATTTGAAAAGTATGGTTTTGGAATTGGCAAAAAATCCATCTGATATAGAACAAATTGTTAATAGCCGACCCGATTTATTTGTAAATCAAGACACAAAATTATTAGAGAAATCAAATTTTAACGCTAATTCTAGCCAAGAAAACCAACATTCTGAAGAGGAAATATCCAAAGTTGAAGATATTTTACATGTGGTAGAAGAAGAAAATTTATCCATTAATGTAAAAGAAAAAGAGTTGATAATCAAGGCTTTAAAAAAATATAATGGCAAACGAAAATTTGCTGCTGATGATTTAGGAATTTCAGAACGCACTTTATATAGAAAACTTAAAGAGTATGATTTAGAACATTTGTAATCAAAAAAAATGAAATATTTAAAAGCATTTAAAAATAAATTTTTATTTTTTTTTAACCTAATTTTAATAGCTTTATTAGTAAGTTCTTGCAGAGTTTATAACTTTTCTGGCTCTTCACTTTCACCTGATTTAAAAACGATTTCTATTTCTAATTTTGCAAACGAAGTCGGAACTGGACCTGCAAGAATGGCTCAAAATTTTACGGAAAAATTAAAAGATTATTACTCTTCTAATACAAGCCTGAAAATTGTTAAAAGCAATGCAGATTTATATTTAGATGGTGCAATTGTTGGTTATCAACTTACGCCACTCGCCCCTACCGGACAAGAAACTGCTTCTCAAAACCGACTTACGATTTCAATAAAATACAAATATGAAAACACCAAGGATTCGACCCAAAATGTATCGCTACAAACTAATCAATATGCAGATTTTGCTCAAAATGTATCGTTTAGTTCGGTAGAAAACGAAAAAATAGATGAAATTATTGAAAAATTATTGTTAGATATTTTTCAAAAAACAACAGCAAATTGGTAATAATTTACGTTAATATTGAAAAAAAATATAAATATATACTAAATAAGTTCTTTTTAATTGAGTTTTAAAGCAAAAAACTATTGCTAAACTAATTATTAATATTTTGTGTCTTTTTTATTTGAAATAAATTGTGCAATTTTGCAAAAATATTATTCTTAATTTATGCGTACAACCCCATTAGAAATCAGACAAAAAAGTTTTGAAAAAGGATTTAGAGGTTACGAAAAAGAAGAAGTGGATGCTTTTTTGCTTACACTTTCGATGGAATGGGAAAAAAGTTTAGAGATAAATAGAGAATTAAAAAGCAAAGTAGAATATCAAGAAAAAGAACTTTTAAAGTTGCGTGAAGTTGAAAGTTCGCTTTACAAAACACTTAAAACTGCCGAAACCACTGGCAGCACATTGGTTGAACAAGCCAATAAATCTGCAGAATTGATTCTTAAAGAGGCACAAATGAACGCAGATATGTTGATAAACCAATCAAAATATAATGCAAAAAACTGTATTGAAGAGGCTGAAAATAAAGCAAAAAACATAATTGAAGAAACTCAAGACCATGTCAAGATTGCTAATCGGGAGTTGAAAGAAATTGAAAATTTGAAAGAGAATTTACTCTTAGATTTAAGAAATCTTTCAAACGATGTGCTTGAAAAAATAAATAAAATGTATTCTCAAGCGAATAAAAAACAAGAGGAAGCTGCTTCTTTAAAAAGAGCTGCTCAAACTAGCATTTTTGTTGAAAAAGAAACAGAAATTAAACCTCAAAAAAGCTTTTTTGATTCTATTTAAAAACTATTAAATGGTTTTTCCACCCATCGCATCTGCTTGAGCTTTGGTAAGTTTATAAAGCATTATTCTTCCAAACCTTCCAGCGACATACATTTTTACAACTAATGCTACGCCACCATCGGAGGTTGAAATGAGGTTGCAAACTTCAGTTTTACTACCTGAACCATAATAAGCCGTGTGTATAAGTTTCCCAGCTGATTCATCATAAATTTGAATAATAGCCTGTCCGTTTTTTGAGTTTGCCAAAAGTGCCACACAATTTATATTATTCAATAATATCTTATTTAATTTTACTTCAGAATATAAACTTAAATCTTGCAAAATATTACCTTCAAGCGAATTAATTGATGAAATTGACTCTGAATTAATATTTGCTTGAATTGCCAATCGAGCGTTTCCAAAAACATCAAATAAAGTTGCAGAAAACTTACCATTTGAAAGTGGTAAAATTGCACTCAGTGCCGATTCGTATCTAACTCCATTCATAATTCCTGACTGAGAACCGTTTGCGTTTGCAAAAGTTAAGGCATGTGTAAAATTTGTAAATCCATTAAAAAAAAGCTTTCCAGTAGGTAATTCGCCTGTCATGAAAGGCTTTCGTTTTCCTTGCCTTGTTAAATGCCCAAAAACTAAAGGTCGGACATCTTCAAAAACATCAAATTTACCAGTTGATTCTGTATTTCCACTGGAATTTAATTTTGTTAAAATACTTTGTCTGTCTTCAGGATTGTAACTCAAAAGTGCTATTCCAGAACTTGTTTTTTGAGCGGCTAAAGGGTAATAAACGTCAGAAAATGATTTTACTTTTGAAAGCGTTTCATCTGCCTTTATTAACGTAGCTAATAAGGTGCTTTTGTTCATAGCAATTATTTGAAATTCCGAACCATTTTCAATTAAATTTGGCGTAGGACTTACTAAATCATCATTTCGTTTTTCCCACAAAACTTTACCTTTATCATCGGTTTTTAAAAGATATAAAACAGGGAAATCTGACGTTGAAACTTGAATTTCGGCTAGAATCAAAAAACCATTATCGGCAGTTTGTTTTATATCCAATGGAAAATAATCATGTCCGCTATTGTTATTTTCAAAAATAGTTGTGAACTGACTTTGAGGTAAGGGCTTATTTTTTGAAATATCACAACTTAATAATCCAATAATTAAGGTAATAAATATTATAATTTTCTTCATATTGGTTTTGATAGTTAAAAGAATAATAAAACAATAAACTAGGAATTCAAATATTCAATAATAGCATCTCTCAAATTTTTGAAAATATCTTTTAATAGATCTTCGTTTTCTTCCAATAAAGTTATTCTAAAACCTTGTAAATCAGAGCAAAACGAAGATATTGGCACCACACAAATTCCTTTAGCACCCAGCAAATAATACACAAATTGCTTATCCAATGGCATATTAGGAACAGAAACCCAATTTTGAACTAAATTTTCGATATTTTTATCTTTTATTTTTAATTTTTGACTTACTTTTAAAGAACCTTCTCTAAAAATAATGGTATTATAAAAAGCTCCGTAGGTAGGATTAAATGCCAATTCGGGAATATCTTTAAGATAATCACTAATTATAGTGCTTCTTTTTCCAATTTTTTCATTCAAATCATGTCTATAAGCCCAATAACGGTTATCTCCCATAATTTTAGGTATAGTTTTTTGTGGTATTTTTGTGCTACAAACCTCTATCATTTTTGCATTATCAATGGCAGAACAAAGTTTTCCAAAATCAATATCTTTATCTTTGTTGTAATATTCCATCCAACCGCAACGAGATCCGGGCCAAGGCAATTCTTTAGAAATTCCTTTCAAGGAAATGCCCGGAACATCTTCAATTACTTCAGAAAGTGCGTAAGCTCTGGCTCCATTATAAGTAATATTTAAGTAAATCTCATCACTAATAATGAATAAATTAAATTCTCTTGCAATCTCAACAATTCGTTTTAAACTTTCTAAAGGATAAACCATTCCTGTTGGATTATCAGGATTAATTATCAAAATTCCTACGATATTAGGATTGTATTTTATCTTTAAATAAAGGTCTTCAAGATCTGGAAACCAATGATTTTCAGGATCTAATTTATAGGTTATTGGATTGGCATGTGCATGTGCACTTTCGCTCGAAGAGTGCGTAGAATAACCAGGAGAAGGCTGAATAATGCGAGAAGTTGCACTCAAAAATTGATAAACCTTACCAATAGCATCTCCTAAACCGTTGAAAAAACAAATATCATCTGCAGTAATTTGAGCACCTTTTCTGTCGTTATTTAAGGTTGCTAGAAATTGCCTAGTTTCTAGCACACCTTTAGAAGGGCAATAGCCATAGCTATCATTTTCACGCACCGTTTCTACGATGATTTCTTTCATCCAATCAGGCATTTGATGATTTTTAGCTATCGGATCACCAATATTTTCCCAAAAAATAGTTTGTCCTAATTGCTTAATTAAGTCGGCTTTTTTTACTATTTCACGTATTTCATAGCTCAACTCTTTTGCTCCTTCGCTCAGTAAACGCTGTCTCATTTTTATTTTTTTTCTATAATCCTATAAAAAGTGTGTAAAAATACTATTTTTATGGAAAAAATTAACATTTTTGCTTTTTTAAAACAGGATTAAATTTAAAATTTATTTTATTGATAAATTATTTTAAATTTAAACTAAAATATTGAAATAAATTAATCTAAAATAATACTTTTTGAATGGTTGAAATTTTTACAGATGGTGCTTGTGAGCCTAATCCTGGCAAAGGTGGATTTGGTATTATTTTATCTTTTAATGGTCATACAAAAGAAATTTCAGGAGGCTATAAACTTACTACTAATAATAGAATGGAATTATTAGCAGTAATTATAGGTTTAGAGGCTTTAAAAATTGATAATCAGGATGTTACAGTGTTTTCAGATAGTCAATATGTGTGTAATTCCGTTGAAAAAGGATGGATTTGGGGATGGCAAAAAAAAGGATTTGTAGGAAGAGTCAATGTAGATTTATGGAGGCGTTATATAGTTTTGCATCACAAACATAAAGTAAGATTTAAGTGGATTAAAGGTCATGCAGGTCATCCTCAAAATGAAAGGTGCGATAGATTGGCAGTTGCAGCCTCTCAAATTCCAAACCTTCCAGACGATGTAGGTTATTTGAATTCAAAAAATAAAATCACAAACAAACTTGATATTTAATTAAATAAAAATTCTTACTTTATTTTAAAATATTTTAAATAAAAATTTAGATTATTTTTATATTTGTTTAATAATTAAAAAAAATTAACTAACATTGAAAATAATAAGCTAAAAATCCTAACAAATCAATGGAAAGGTATAAAATAACTATTTCGCAACGCATTCGGTATTATTTTGATAATTTAATAAGTCAAGGCACACCAGCTTTGATTGCTTTGCTGTTTTTAACATTCTTAATTGTAGCGTTTCTTACTAGTTTGCTTTTGTATTTTATGAAAGCAAAAGATGAAGCTGGTTTAGATATGACCTTTTTCGAGGCGTATTGGTCGAGTTTGATGCACGTTATTGACCAAGGAACTATCACAGGCGACACAGATTGGCAGTTACGAATAGCAACTTTAGCAACTACTTTTATAGGTATATTTTTAATAAGTTCTTTAGTAACAATTCTAAATACAGGTTTTTCAAACAAATTAGATGAATTAAAAAAAGGACGTTCGCTAGTTTTAGAAGAAAATCATACGGTTATTTTGGGATGGAGTAGTAAAGTTTTTTCAATAATTTCAGAATTAATGATTGCACACGAAAATCAATCTTCGTCTTGCATAGTTATTTTAGCCGATGAAAATATTGATATGATAAAAGATGAAATTAAGGGTAAATTGGGCAGCACGGGCAAAACAAAAGTGATTGTAAGGCATGGAAATCCACGAGATCCTATTGATATAATGATTGCAAATTTGAATACTGCAAAATCAATAATCATACTTTCTCCAGAAGAGGCAAAATCAGATGCTTATGTAATAAAAACAATTTTAGCAATCGT
Organism: Cytophagales bacterium; assembly: GCA_004294265.1. Lineage (GTDB taxonomy): Bacteria > Bacteroidota > Bacteroidia > Cytophagales > UBA9547 > REAG01. Next base: position 50,912 of record REAG01000117.1, read on the forward strand.
TAATAATCCTATTCGCAAAAAAGAACTTTACACTATAATTGCTGAAATACATAGTGATGTTAATAAAGATATTGCAAAAATTATTGGGAAGGAAGAAGTAACAGTTGTAGTTTCTAATGATATTATATCAAAAATAACGGTTCAAACTAGCCGTCAATCAGGTTTAAGTTTAATTTATAATGATTTAATTGATTATAATGGCGTTGAAATTTACATTTTACCTGTTAAAAATATTTCAGGTCATACTTTTAAAGAAGCCATGTTTGCTTTTGAAGATGTGTTGGCGATAGGAATTAGAAAAGCAAATGGCGATATTCAACTTAATCCTCCAGTAGATACAATAATTAATGTTTCAGATAAGTTAATTGTGATAGCTGAAGATGATATTGATTTAACTTATGTTCCAAATGTTAAATATAAACCACAACCCGTTGATAAAGAATTGTTAAAGAAAAACACAAAAGCTAAATCTTTGCAAAAAACTTTAATTTTAGGGTGGAACGACAACACAAAAATTATTGTTAAAGAACTTGATAATTATGTTTTGAAAAATTCGGAAGTTTTGATTTTAGCTGAAATTTCCGATTTAACTGAAAAGGTAAAAGAATTGGATGAGTTTACGCCAAATCAACATGTAACTTGTATAAAAGGCGATATTAACGACCGAGCCACCCTTAACAAAATCAATTTTGAATACTATGATGACATTATAATAAACAGTTATTCGGATTTATACGAAACGCAAGAAGCCGATGCCATCACACTCATAACATTGATGCATGTTCGAGATATTGCAGAAAAATTAGGCAGGAAATTCAGTATTGTGAGTGAAATGCTAGATGTTAAAAATCGAGCTTTGGCAGATACTACTCGTGCAGATGATTTTATAGTAAGTGATCGTATAATTAGTTTAGTTTTGGCTCAATTATCAGAAAATAAAGAACTTGCCGCAATTTTTGAAGATATTTTCGATTCTGATGGTAACGAAATTTATATAAAACCCGCAACTAATTATGCCTTTGAAAATACTGAAGTTGATTTTTATGAAATTTCAGACGTGGCTTCACAAAAGAAAGAAATTGCGATTGGATATAGAATTATGAGTAATATAAATGATCCAAACAGCTTTGGTATTGTTCTTAATCCGCCAAAATCCGAAAAAATAAAATTCACTTCCGAGGATAAAGTTATTGTTATTTCTGAAGATTAATTTAAAAATCTATTCTATAAATCTCAATGTAAACAAAACTTAATATTGTAAATTATATTTTATCAAAATCATTTTGTAATTTTATATCAAATAAATAGGTAGAATTTATCTAAGTTAATTTCAAAATTAACTTTCAATTTGAATATTTATTATTATACATTTTTAGAATAATCAAAAATGAAAAAAGAAAAATATAAAATATTAATTGTAGATGACGAACCTGATATTTTAGAGTTATTGGAATATAATTTAGAAAAAGAGGGTTATGATGTAAAAACGTGCAAAAACGGCAAAGATGCACTTGAAAAAGCAAAAACTTTTTTGCCAAACCTTATCATCATGGATGTGATGATGCCAATTATGGATGGTGTTGAAAGTTGCCGTAGAATTAAAGAAACGCCCGAATTAGCAAAAATTTTTATTTTATTTTTAACGGCTCGAACAGAAGAGTATTCAGAAGTAGCGGCTTTTGATGCAGGTGCAGATGATTTTATTCATAAGCCTATCAAACCTAAAGCTCTCATTAGCAGAGTTCAAGCGATTTTTAAAAGAGATAAAAAAAATGACGAGGAAAAATCAAGTGTATTTAAAATTGCCGATTTAACTATTGATAGAAATGAATATGTAATCTATCAAGGCGAAAAACAAATAATAATGCCTAGAAAAGAATTTGAACTTTTGTTTTTTTTAGCTTCAAATCCAAACAAAGTTTTTAATAGAGATGAGCTTTTACAAAAAGTTTGGGGAAGTGATGTTTATGTACTTTCAAGAACTGTGGATGTTCATGTGCGTAAAGTTCGAGAGCGAATTGGGGAAGATTACATTACAACTATAAAAGGAGTTGGCTATAAATTTGAAACCAAAGAAAATTAAAAAATATAATACAGGTTTATAATTTAAAAAGTTATAAACCTGTATTTTAAAGTTTTAATCCAACATACTAATTATATCCAAACTCATTGGGCTAACATTGGATTTGAAAAATGCGACTACATTTCCATCCTCATTTACCAAATATTTGCAAAAATTCCAACTTGGTGCTTGATTTATATTTCCATTTTCGGTTTTTTTGGATAAAAATTTGTAAAGCGGGTGCATATCCGAACCAGAAACTGATATTTTTTCAAACATTTGAAAAGTTACGCCATAATTTTTTTGACAAAAGCTAGCAATTTCACCATTTGAACCTGGCTCTTGTCCGCCAAAATTATTAGCAGGAAAACCTAAAATTGTTACTTTTTTACCAAACTTATCTTGTAATTTTTGTAAGTCTTCGTATTGAGGCGTGTATCCACAAGCTGAGGCGGTATTTACAATCAATATTTTTTTTCCTTTATAAGCCGCAAAACTTATTTCCTTGCCATCTAATCCTTTCATTTTAAAATCATAAATAGATTTTTTGGATTGAACTAATTCATCTTTTGCAACAATAGTGCTATTTTTGGTGCTACAAAAAGAGGATATAAACATTAATACTTTGTAAATCATTGTTAAATTAATTAAGAATTAAGCGATAAATTGATTGGTTTTGAAATTTAATTGTAAAGTAAATAGATGTTAATTTTGTTTAATATTTTTTAAAAAAAATATTAAACAAAAAATATGAATATTTCATTTTTCATTTAATTGAAATTATTTTGAAAAAAATTGGTATATCACAAAACCTACAATCATTAAAATCATGGATAAATACATTAATACATCCACCCTAATATAATCTTTGTATTTTTGAAAAAAAGCAATAAATTTAGTCATCGTTTTTAACCACAGATTTTTTTGGAAAATTAAAAAAGTAAGAGGTTAATAATGGCACAAAAAAGAAACTGGCTGTTATTAAAGAAAATATTAAATCTGCGGTATGTCCGTTTACGATTGCACGAACTTCTTCGGTTGCAAAATAATCAACACCAGCCGAAACAATCAATTTTAAACCCAAAATTCCAATGACTGCAAAAGCAGTATCTTCCAAAAAAGAGTATGTTTCCATCAATTGCACAAAACTTTGAGCGACAAATCGCATTGCTAAAATTCCAATAAAAACGCCAATACATATTATATATATGTTGTTTGTAATGGCAACAGCAGCAAAAATATTGTCAATAGAAAAAGCTAAATCCATAACCTCAACTAAAATTACAGTTGACCAAAAAATCCCAATCGCTCCGCCTGTGATTTTATAAATCCAATTTTCTCGTTTTTCAAGCATTTCTTCTACTTCAGTTTTTTGTTCGCTAAAATATTTTTTGAAATGATTAAAAGTAATATAAGCTAAATAAAAACCACCAAGAGCTTTAAGCCAAAGAATTTTGACCATATAACTGGCAAAAAACAAACAAATTCCTCTAAAAACATACGCTCCAATAATTCCATATTGTAAGGCTTTATTGCGGAATTTTTTAGGCAAATCCATAACCATTGTAGCCAAAACAGCTGCATTATCAACTGACAGTAAGCTTTCTATGAGAATTAAATCTAATATAATAAATATGGCTGTACTTAAATCTTCTCCAAACATAGATTAACTTTTTAAACTTTTTATTACGGCAAAATTGTGAGTAAATTATGAGAATAACAAATTTTTTATTTTTATTAACAAAATAAGTTTAGTTTAATTTTTTCGATTTAATTTGCAATGTAAATCGGGAAGTAGCGTAGTCTGGTATCGCGCCAGCATGGGGTGCTGGAGGTCGTGGGTTCGAATCCCGCCTTTCCGACTTTTTAAGTGTATTTTAGTCTATTTTTTTAAAAAATTATTTCTTACATTTAGAAATAGTTTAATAAATAAAATTTCAAAAAAATAACTTTTTTTTATATAATTCTAATTAAAAACATATATAAAAATTAATGAAACCGACAAGAAAAATTAAAATGGGAATGGTTGGTGGAAGCACTGACGCCTTTATTGGAGGAGTACATCGAATGGCTGCAAATTTAGACGGTCAAATTGAATTGGTTTGTGGTTCGTTTAGTAGTAATCCAGAAAAAACAAAGCAAACGGCAGAGTCATTATTTTTAAATCCCAATAGGGCTTATTCAACATTTCAGGAGATGATTTTGGCAGAATCTAAAATGTCTAAAGAAGAAAGGATGGAAGTGGTTTCGATAGTTACTCCAAATCATTTGCATTTTGAACCAGCCAAAATGGCTTTAGAACATGGCTTTCATGTAATTTGTGATAAACCTGTAACTTTTAACCTACACGAAGCAATTGAATTAGAGAAAATTATTACAAAAACTGGTTTAGTTTTTGCTCTTACTCATACTTATACGGGTTACCCTATGATAAAGGAAGCACGTCATATTATTCAATCTGGCAAATTAGGAAAGGTAAGAAAAGTAGTTGTTGAATATCCGCAAGGTTGGTTAAGCACTCCTTTAGAATTTAGTGGACAAAAGCAAGCGGATTGGCGAACCGACCCCAAAAGGTCTGGAATAAGTTGTTGTATGGGTGATATTGGAACGCATGCCGAAAACTTAGCAGAATATGTTTCGGGTTTAAATATTACGGAGGTTTGTGCTGATTTATCAACTTTTGTGAGCGGTAGATTACTTGATGACGATGGAAATGTTCTTTTAAGATTTGAAAATGGTGCAAAGGGATTGTTGCATGCCAGTCAGATTTCAACTGGCGAAGAAAACGATATAAACATACGTGTATGGGGCGATAAAGGTGGATTGGAATGGCATCAAAAAGATTGTAACTCATTGATAATCAAATGGTTAGATAAACCAGCTGAGATATTAAGAACTGGAGGAAATGGACTTTCTGGAATTGCATCTGCTACCAATACGAGAGTTCCCGCTGGACATCCCGAAGGATACTTGGAAGCATTTGCCAATATTTATAGAAATTTTGCTTTTGCTGTCAGAGCACATCAAAATAATATAAAACATGATAGTATTTCTTACGATTTCCCTTCTATTAATGAAGGCGTTCGAGGAATGTTATTTGTGGAAAAAGTGGTTGAATCAAGTAAGGAGGGTGCTATTTGGAAAAAAATGTAATTATTGTTTTCAAAATAAAATATATTAATTAATTTTCAGCTTTAAATATCAAAATAAATGTTTACTATCAAAACAATTCCGTTTGGAAAAACGACCGAAATAAAGTTAATAAACATTCATACAGGCGAATATGTTGCAATTTTGCCAGATTTTGGTTGTGCAATTAATAGTTTGATATTAAAAAAAGGTGATAAGCTATTTGATTTAATTGAGGGTTCAGAAAGTTATGATCATTTATTGTTAAATGGCTTAAGTGAATATAAGGGTTCATTTTTATTTCCATTTCCAAACCGATTAAAAGGTGGAAAATATAGTTTTGATGGAAAAAATTATGAATTTGAAAACAATGATTCAGATGGAAAGCCAAATGCCTTACACGGTATATTAAATGATTGTAAATTTAATATGGTAAGATTTGAAGATTTTTATACTAAAGCTGAAATCGACTTTAGCTATACTTCAAGCGGAATTGATTCTCAGTATCCATTTTTATATCAAGTAATAATTAGATATACTTTAGATGTTAATAATGGTTTGAGTATTCAAACTTTTGTTACTAACAAAGGTAATGTTTCTATGCCAGTTGGTTTAGGATGGCATCCCTATTTCAAAACTTCGGGAAAGATTGATGAAATGATGATTCACTTCCCTAATTCTGAACATATAGAACTTGATAATTTTGGAATTCCGACCATGAAAATTACACCCTCAAAATTATTTAAACTTACAGACAGTGTAAATGACACATTATTAGATGATTCTTTTAGAGTTGTTGAAAATATTCCTATTTCAGAAATATTTCTTTTCGATTCCGATAACAACGTGAAAGTAAGTATTTGGCAAGAAAATGGCAAAAATAAGTTCAATTTTTTTCAAACTTATATTCCTCCACACCGCAAAACAATCGCCATTGAACCCATGACTTGTGCACCTGATAGTTTTAACAATGGTTTAGGATTAATAAAATTATCTGCTAACGAAAAATTTGATTGTTCTTGGGGAATTAAATTAATTTAAGTGAACCTCTAAAAACCCCAATATTATTTTTAAAAACCCCACCTAAACCAATTTCTGCTACGAAACCGCAGAATCAAAAAGCAGGGGGACGTTCCAATTTTATGAAATATTACTAATATATTGATTAGTTAAAGTTAAAATACATATATGGGCTTTTCTAAAACAATTTTTAATTAAGTCTATATTTTAATCTGCTTTCAGTCATAATTTTAAAAAACTCATTGCTGGGATTAATTGTAAATTTTCGAGAAAACATACTTAAATTAGAACCATTATGTGTAATATTTAATCGCAATTCACAATTTCCTTTATGTTGAGAAGCCGCTTTTTCTAATTCATCAATAAGCCTTGAAGTAATGCTTTCAGATGGAATTTCTAAAGTTACTTTTTTGGTTCGTTTGCTACGAATTTCTTGTAATAATTCCACTGAAATTGGCTTTATTTCATATTTATCTATCACATTCCATTTGGGCTGTACTTTACAACGCAAAAATAAATACTGCCCCAAAACCATCATATAACCTAATTTCAAAAAATCTTCTTTAAAAAGTAAGAATTCTTGCGAGCCTGTGTAGTCTTCAATTTTATAAATTCCAAAACTTTGTCCGTTTTTACCTGTTCGAGTTTGAGCCGAAGTAACTACACCTGCAACCGTAATTTCTTTGTCTTTAAAATTATCAATATTATTTAAAGTGGCGTTCACAAAAGTATCAAATTCCAATTTAAACTCATCGAGCGGATGCCCAGAAATATAAAAACCTACTACTTCTTTTTCCAAACGTAATTTTTCTATTTGTCCCCACGTTTCGCATACGGGCAAACGTGGATTTGAAATGGCAACCGAATTGCCCATATTTCCAAAAAGCGAGTTTGTATTTGAGTTTTTCAACTCTTGCACTTGCCCAGCATGGCGTATTATTTTCTCTATAAAAGTAGATTCTTCGCCTGGCTCTTTATGAAAAAACATACCTCTGTGTACGTCTTCAAAACAATCAAATCCGCCTGCTTGTGCAAAGGCTTCAAAGGTTTTTTTGTTGACAGTTCGTAAGTTTACTCGTTCTGAAAACTCAAATATATTTTTAAAAATTCCTTTATTATTACGTTCATCAATGATAGCTTCAATGGCAGCTCCGCCAGTTCCTTTGATTGCTCCCATTCCAAAAAGTATCTCTCCTTTTGCATTTACGCCAAATTCAGAATCGGATTCGTTCACATTGGGTCCTAAAACTTTTAAGCCCATGCGTTTACATTCTTCCATAAAAAAAGTTACTTTATCTATGTTGTCTTTTTCGTTGGTTAAATTGGCTGCCATATATTCTGATGGATAATGTGTTTTGAGCCAAGCCGTTTGAAACGCCACAAAAGCATAGCAAGTGGAGTGTGATTTATTGAACGCATATTGAGCAAAAGCCTCCCAATCAGTCCAAACTTTTTCGAGTTTATCTTTAGCATGCCCTTTGGAAACAGCTCCCTCAATAAATTTGGCTTTCATTTTGTCTAGCACGTCTTTCTGTTTCTTACCCATTGCCTTACGCAAAACATCGGCTTCGCCTTTTGTAAAACCCGCCAAAGATTGAGATAAAAGCATTACCTGCTCTTGGTAAACCGTAATTCCGTAAGTTTCTTCCAAATATTCTTTCATATCATCAATATCATAAACCACAGCTTCTCGCCCATGTTTACGGTTGATATAATTAGGAATATAGGCAATAGGACCGGGTCTGTAAAGGGCGTTCATAGCAATAATATCCTCAAAACGATCGGGCTTGAGGTCTTTCATGTGCTTTTGCATCCCAGGACTTTCAAACTGAAAAATGCCGTTTGTTTCGCCTCTTTGAAAGGTTTCGAGCGTTGCTTTATCCAATAAATCAATATCATCAATTATTATATCAATGCCATGGTTTTGCTTTATTAATTTTAAAGTATTTTTGATTATAGTGAGTGTTTTTAATCCCAAAAAATCCATTTTTATTACTCCAGCATCTTCAATAATTGAGCCTTCATATTGAGTAAGTAAAAAATTGGAATCTTTTGCAGTTGCCATTGGCATAAGTTCAGTGAGGTCGGATGGAGCAATAATTATACCTGCTGCATGCACACCCGTACTGCGAACCGAACCTTCCAAAACTTCTGCATCTTTTAAAATTTTACCTTTTATTGAGTCCGATTCATAAATTTCTCTTAGCTGACGTATTCGTTCGAGTTCATCGCTATCTAAATTTTCTTTTTCAGATAATGAGGTATATTTTTTTTCTAACTTACCTTTTAACTCTTTTTTAGCTTCGTCCGTTAGGTTTTTTCCTTGCGATTGTTTTTCAAATTGTTCTTTCTTTTTCTTATCGCCTTCTTGAGCGTTGAGCGGTGCATGAAATATGCGTCCTAAGGATATACCTGCTGTATCAGGTATTAATTTTGCCAAATAATTGGCTTCATCCAAGGGCAAATCCATCACTCTCGATACGTCTTTTATGCTCGATTTGGCAGCCATCGAACCATAAGTTACAATTTGAGCTACTTGTGTTTTGCCATATTTTTCGACCACATAATCAATTACTTTTTGCCGCCCAGCATCGTCAAAATCCGTATCAATATCGGGCATTGACTTACGATCAGGATTCAAAAAACGCTCAAAAAGTAGGTTATATTTGATAGGATCAATGTTGGTAATGCCGATGCAATATGCTACTACTGAACCAGCAGCCGAACCACGACCTGGACCTACAAATACACCCATATTTCTGCCCTCTTTTATAAAATCAGCAACTATCAAAAAATAACCCGCAAAACCCATGGTTTTGATTATAAATAGTTCAAAATCTATGCGTTCTTGGGCTTCTTGGCTAATATCAATATACCGCTTTTTGGCACCCTCGTAAGTAATATGTTTCAAATATTCCCATTGTCCATCAAAGCCAGAAGGCACAGGGAAGTTTGGTAATAATATATCGGTTTTTAGTTTTAAAGTTTCAACCTTGTCAACTACTAAATTTGTGTTATCAATGGCTTCAGGCAAGTCGTGAAAAGTTTCACACATTTCCTCGGTGGTTTTAAAATAAAACTCATCGTTAGAAAAAGCAAATCTGCGTTTGCCAGTAGCATTAGCTTCGTCATCCTCGCTCGTATCTTTTGAGGATGGGTCGCTCATTTTTGAACCAGTGTTGATGGCAAGCAAAATTTCGTGTGGTCCTGCATTTTCTCGCTCCAAATAATGGCTGTCGTTGCTGGCAATAATTGGCACATTGTGTTTGCGAGCAAATTTTATCAAAACTTCGTTCACTATATCTTGATCTGCAATGCCATGGCGTTGCAATTCCACAAAATAATCATCACCAAAAAGATTAAGCCACCATAAAAATTCTTTTTCGGCTTCAGCTTCCGATTTTCGTAAGATTGTTTTGGGAACCATAGCTCCAATGCAACACGTAGTAGCGATTAATCCTTCATGATATTTTTCTATTAATTCTTTATCGATGCGAGGAAAAGAGCCGTATTTTCCTTCAATCCAGCCTAGTGAACATAGTTTTGAAAGATTTTTATAGCCTTCTTTATTTTTTGCTAGTAATAATTGATGATAACGAATGTCTTTTTCGGGCTTTGTAAATGATTTTTTGTGCCTGTCTGCCACCACATAAAATTCGCATCCCACAATAGGTTTTACACCCGCTTTTGCAGCCTCATTAACAAATTGAAAAGCTCCAAACATATTGCCATGATCTGTAATTGCAACGGCTTTCATGCCATCTGAGGCTGCTTTTTTCATCATATCACCGATATCAGTTGCTCCATCTAGCAACGAAAATTTGGTGTGGCAATGCAAGTGATTAAAAATCATAAGGCTCAAAATTATCTAATTACAAATTAAACCTTATTAGATTCATAGTTTTAAACAAGTTATTCACAAATAGATGATTGTTTGAACCTTTGATTTTAAAAGGGTTAAAGGATTACTCAGTTTTTTTAAAGATAGCATCCTTCCACGCAGATTTAAAAAAAGGATGGTATCATTAGATGGCTGATATCGGCTAAGGCAACTAGACTTACCAAGTTTTAAAAACTTGGTAAGTCTAACTCGCATCTTTGTTGAGGATAATCATGGTTCAAAATAAAATCATAATTCGAGTTTTCTACTGCAAAGATTCTAGAGACTTTGGTCTAAAAACCTTGCATTTGAAGTATTTGTAAATTATAAAAATATCCATTATCTTTAAGAATTAAAAATTTTAGTTTTTCTACAGACCCTACATAAACAAAATATGAATTAAATTTTGGAATAATCACTATATTTAAAGAGGATGCAATAAAGCCATAATAAACTTACATAAACTTTTTTATTGCATTTTCATTTTTTTCATTTAGTTTGTGATTGATATTAAAAAAATCGAAATTTTTATGATATTACAATCAATAGAAAGATGGTTTCTTGACTTCCGAAAGTATTTTTACTACTATCGTGATGGTTTTTTTGAAATCCCGTTTGTAGGAAATACTCCCGAAACAACAATAGCAAGTGCGATTCGATTGCCGTTTAAAAAATACGATGCCAAACAACAAAAAATAACGACCGACAATCCTTTTATAAAAGGCGAAATGCACTTTGAATACTTAGAGCCAGGTTTTGCCATTACTTTTTTGGATATGGAATTTAGAGCCAACTGCAATTTCAAATCTATTTATGATAAATATCTGCCTATTGATCACTATTTATTGATTTTTCAAGTGAATAACAATGATTTTCCGATGATAACTTCCTATCTTAATGGAAACAAATACACGCTCAAAACTTGGGAATTTTACAAGCCAGGGTTTAAACACGCCTATATTTTTAAGGGTACGCATGGTTTATATTTTAATATTTATATGAGCGAAGCATGGTTGAAAAATAAAATTGATAATTCAGAGGAATTTAAAATCCTACTGAATTTTTTAAAATCCGATTCTAACTATATTACATTTCCAGAAAAAGCTGCAATAGAATTGCTTTATACACCTATTGTTGAAACTATTAAATCAAAAGGAGAACAAGGAGTAAGTAACCCTGAGTTGCTAAAAAAACTAACATACGACTGTGTTATAAGTTTTCTGTCAAAAATCAGACAAGAAGATATTTACAATCCCGAACTGGAAATAAACGATGCAGAGCGAAAAAAAACAAAAGATGTAGAGCGGAAATTGGTCGAAAATTTGTTTACAGCCTTTCCTGGAATCGAGAATTTGGCACAAGAAGTAGGAATGTCCGAAACAAAACTAAAAGCAAGTTTTAAAACCATGTTTGGCAATACTTTATTGCAATATTTTAAAGAAAGACAATTAGAATTAGCCAAATTTTTGTTAGAAACCGAAAAAGTAAAAATCAATGAACTTGCCTTACGCTTTGGTTACGAAAGTGCAGGGAAATTTTCTAATGCCTTTAAAAACCAGTTTGGCGTGTTGCCTTCGGAGGTGTGATTTATTGAAACTATTTTTTATAGAAAAGAAATTTATTTGTATTTTTACAATAAATAGTAAAAGAATGTAAGCCATACACATAAAAGTATTTATAGCCATTCGTTGTGGGTATTCGTTCATAAAATTTGCCACTTTAGGGAACTTCTAAAAACTCTAATATTGTTTTCAAAAACCCCACCCAAACCAATTTCTGCTACTAAACCGCAGAATCCAAGTAGGAGGGATTTATCGGAATTGAGGTTTTTACGAGTTCCCTATTATGTTTAACAATTTTATCTTTTTATTTACTTTTGTTTTTGAATAAATAATAGTCATGATAACAAATTCAAAATTTTCTATTCTTAAAATCGAAATATCTTCGTAAGATTTGTGTGTTTTAGCATTATAAATTAAATTACCTGATAGGTTATGAATAAAAATTTCTACTTGTTCGTTTAACACATTATCAAAATTAAGTTCTCCATTTTTTATAAAAATCTCAGTTTTATTTAGTTCTAACTTCTCTAAACTACTTGGGTTTTGAAATCGTATTTCATAAGCCAAATTTGAACCCTAACAACCTACTGAATCTGTTATATAAGCATTGATTTGAAGACTTTCTCCAGAAGACGTTAGGGTTTGTTTATAAAAAGCAGGGTTTGAAAACGGCTTTTTTATTCCTTCCGATGGCTCCCATTTAAGAAATGCAAGAGGTGCTATTCCGCCAACAATCGGTATAGACTTTAATTCCATACTGTCACCAGGCGATAAATATCTAGTAAAAAAAGCCGTTGTATATGCAAATTGAGAAACTCTAATATTTATACTATCTTTATAAATATTACTATTTTGAGAAACTGTTAAAACAAACTTTAGCCATTCATTTGATGGTAAATTTGAAACAATAGGGCTTGCTACAGTCGTATTGCTTAGGAAATTTGATGCCGTATAGGTGCGATTTCCTAGTATATATTTGCAAGACCAATTGTAAGACACATTTAAAGAACCACCCGTAATGGTTAATTTATTTCCTATTTGTGGATTAATTAAATTACTGCAAAAGGTAGTGTCTTTACCTAAATTAATTTGACCAAACCCAATTTTTGACATCATGACAAGGATTAGTATTATTGTTAATTTTTTCATAGTAATATAATTTTAAAGGTTTTAGAATTATTTTTAATTTTTAAGTAATAAATGCCAATACTGTAATCTTTAAGACATACTTCAAAAGCGTTAGATGATTGATTCTGAATAGAAAACATAACTTTATTTCCTATCGAATTGTAAATTTCAATTGGTAAGTTATTAGAAGTAATGCCACTAATTTTAATGCAATTATCAAGATTTGGATTAGTAACAATTATTTCAGAATCTGCTTTTATGTTCGTATTTAAACCTGTAAATGTTGGCAGTTGAAAATAATCACAATCTTCATTTTGAACTTTTATAGATGTAAAAGCATCTGAATAACAATTAAAACTTTCGGTATCGCAAACATCAACAACAACAGCTTGGTAAGCAAATTTAGCATTAAACCCATGTTCACTTCCTAAATTATAGTAATATAAAATTGTTCTGGAATCTGTCATAAAAAAATAACCATCATCTAACATTTCTAATTTACACCACTTTGTTTTTTTTCCATTATATGAAACCGAACCAGTATCAATTATTTTTACATTTCGGTTTTCGGTTGCCACGCTACTCAAATTTATGTTGCAAGTAGTGTTTTTTGTCCAAAGTGTATCATAAAATGTAACCCATCTAGTTTCAGAATTACTAAACTTAAATTCTCGCTTGCTACCATTTGTACGTATCAAAACACCTAAAGTAGTAAAATTTTGCATTAATATGTTACCTAAAAACGGAGTGCTCAAACTGCCGGGTGTAGAAATTAATTTAAGTTTTTTGGATTTAAACCCGTCAATTAAAGTGTCTTTAATAACAAAATATTCATTAAAACCATAACTCATTGGTCCACATAAACCTCCCGTTTGTAGTTTGTGGGTCCATTTTGCTCCCACAGGTGCAAAATTTTGCCCAAACCCAAGCCTTGCCATCATGACAAGGCTTAGTATTATTACTTTATTTCTCATATTTATTCTACAATTACCATGCGTTTGCTATCAATAATATTACCATCAGCTACTAAGGTATATACAAACAAACCTGCATACAATTCGTTGGCTTTCAAAATTACAAAACTTTCGCCTTTGGTTGTGATTGATAAAGATTTAAATTTTGATTTTATTTTAATGCAAATATGGTTATTATTGTAATTCTTACAATAATAACCATATTTTTAAAAATAATTTTTATAAAAATGGTTACCAAGTTACATCTGGAATTCTCAATACATTTAAGTAGCCTTTTCCATTATTTCCTAATTGAATTCTTTTTTCGTTGGTGGTTGTATTTGCACCGTCAAATTCAAAAAATAAGGAATTTAGTACATTTGGCAAAGATATTTCCACTTCTCCATTTACAGCAAGTTCAATAGAATCGCTAAAATTTCCATTATTTGAAGCACCATATTTTAAAGTAAAAGGTACATTTCCAGTATTTACAATTTTAAATTTAGAATCTTTTACCCAATGATTTCTAAGCCAACCTAATCCGCCCAAACTTGAACCGACAGTACCAAAATTGGTATCCAAACGAATTTCATTGCCATATTCAAGTATTTTCATATCCATAATTTTGGCTGAAACTTTAAATTTAACAATAGTAGAGATGATAATGTTTTCGCCTTTTGTATTTTGGGTTGTGCCAGAAATGGTAGCGTAAGAATAATTATCGTTTTTGGATAGCAAAGTAGAAATAGAAGACCCATTTATGGCTTTTCCATGCACCACATCAAGGCTTACAATTTGTGTTAAACCCAAACCTTTGGCTTTTAAAACAGATATTGACTTGGGGCTTAGTGTTTGATACAAAATAAAATTTACACATTTGGCTTTATGATATAGTTCCATTCTCCATGAAATTCATTTTTGTCAACATTAACCAATAGTAATT
>REAG01000125.1 GCA_004294265.1 Cytophagales bacterium
AGACCCGTTGATGTAGAAGATTTGACCAAACATAAAATGGATTCAGAGCAGTTTATTATTCCTGAATCAACTGCATTAAAAGTAAACGATGCTTTAGAAAACAAACGAAAAGTTTGTGCAATAGGAAGCACTACTTTAAGAACCTTAGAGTCATCGGTTTCAGCAGGTGGCAGAGTAAAACCTGTGAATCTTTGGACAGATAAATTTATGTTTCCGCCTTATGATTTTAAAATTTGTAATGCCTTAGTAACTAATTTTCATCAACCAGAATCTACTTTAATGATGATGGCTTCTGCTTTTGGGGGTTTTGAATTAATAAAAGAAGCCTATAAAATCGCAATAGAGAAAGAATATAGATTTCTTACTTATGGTGATGCTATGTTAATAATTTAGAATATCAATAATAGTAATAATTTCATTAACTTATTTTTGTATGGTACTTTTAAAAAATCCAATATTATTATATTTTTTTTAGGAGTACCAATAATTTTATGCTATTATTTTTTAAAATTTTTATATTTCAAAATTAAGTTTCAATATTCGTATAATAATTTTTGAATAAAAAGAAAGTAAGTAAGTAAGTAAGTAAGTAAGTAAGTAAGTAAGTAACTGTGTAGTTTCATAACATTAGGTAATAATAAAATCATTAAAAACATAAATGCAAAAGATTCATTTCAAATTATAGATTAGGAAAATTAATTGAATGAAAACACTCAATTAATTTTATAAAACTAGATATATAATCACTTTTTTTAAAATAATATGAATAAAAGAAAACAATATTTAACTCTTTTTAACATAATTTTCCTTTACAAAATTACACCATTGGCAAGTTGGCTTTCCGCAACCTTGCTTAAAATCATGTTTTAAAATTCTTGAGTAAGTTGTTTTGATTTGATTTTTAACGATTAATTCATCTTCAGGCGTAACATAATATTTTTCTTTTTCAAAAGTATTATCAGATTTCTTTTGCAGAAAATCTATTTCGCCAGAAGTCATTTTCCAATTTCTGTTAAAGTCGTTATCCATCAATATTTTGTAAAAAACAATCTGTCGCCAATAATCACCGCCATACATTTTTTCAAAATCATCTTCATCTAAATTTCCTTCAACAGGAGGTTTAAACTTACTTTTTGCCTTTTCAGATTTTCCTGTTTTGTAATCTACTACATTTATATTTTCACCTTCAATTTCGATTTTATCAATCACACCCGAAAGTGGCACGTCTTCAAAAACTACATTTGTAAATCTATATTCAGTAATTACATTTTTTTTCCAGTTTTTAATATAATAATGGTAATATTCAGGTAAAAGTTGTTCGGCATATTCTTTTTTTAATTCATACTGTTCTTCTGTAAAATGAGAGGCATAAATAGTCAAGCCATTCTTGAAATAATTCAAAAACTGTTCTTTGGTAGGAAATTCATTATTTACATTTGTAAGCATATTTTTAAATAAATTTTCCAAAGCATAATGTATGGCAATTCCAAAACCAGCATCTGGTGTTCTTGCTGATGGATAAAGTAAGATATTCTCAAAATAAAATGTAAGAGGACATTTTAAAAACTTATTCAAATGCGTTACACTTAGTCTGTAATTACTTAATTTTTGTTCAAAATAGGCATGTTCTACAAGTTCTATTTCGGGTTTTAAAGAAAGTGTAAAATTGGTTTCGATAAATGAATTTACTACTTCGTCATCTAACTTAATATGTTCAATTTTAATGTTAGTTTTTTCGGTTATTTCAGTAATAAATCTCGAACATTCTAACGAAGTTAATTCTATTGATTTATCAGAAACTTTCATTAAAGGATAGGAAATGTACAAATTCCTTTTTGCCCTTGTCATTGCAACATAAAAAAGTCTTCTTTCTTCTTCAATATCTTTTTCGGGATTTATTGTAGTGTTATTATCCAAGGGAGGAAATTTAAAGTTATTATTACTAGATTTTTTTTCTTCCCACGATTTTTTTTCTGCATTAATAATATAAACCGTTTCAAATTCCAAACCTTTAGAAGCATGAGCTGTAATAAAAACAACGCCATTTTTTTGTAAAACAATTTGTTGAATAGGTAATTCGATATTGTTTTTTTGCATTTTTTCAATGATAGTCAAAAAATCGAAAAGTGTAATAGATGGATTTCTTACTGATTCTTCTTTTAAAAAGTTGAAAAATGTGGTCAAAACTTCTAAATCTTCAGTTTTATTTTCTGAAAGCATAATATATTTCATGATGCCAAAATCATGAATGATATATTCAAAAAATACTTGAAATGTTTGATTATGAAGATTTTTTAAAGATTTTAAAAGTGATTCGTATATAATTGTAATGTCTGAAATATTTGTAATTCCTAATTTGAAAAGTAAGTTTTTGTCTGAAATGACTTTTCTCCATTTTTGTTTGTTTTTATCACATTCAAGCGAAATAACCGAAATATCTTGTAAATCTATATTGTAAAAATTAAAATGTAAGATTTTAACTAATAAGAAATTTCCACTATCATATTCTTTGTTTTCGTTTGAAATAAAAGTAAGAATAGTTATAATGTTTTTAATTAAAGGTAACTCAAAAATATTTTGTTTTCTATTGATTTGATAAGGAATTTTCTTAACTTCAAATGCTTTAATGATATGAGCCACATGGAAATGATTGTGGTAAATAATGGCTATTTCTGATAGATTTGTTCCTTTAATATGTTCATTTTCAATATATTGAGCAATATCTGTAGCTTCATGATAACTATTAGTATATGAACGAATATGTACACTTGGTTCTAAGGAATTAGAAAATGAGGTAAGATTTTTATTTAATTTTGTTTTTTTATTTTCAAAGATGGCTTTTAAATTATCATCTAAAATTAGTCTTGTCAAATTATTTTCAATTATAACTTTGGATGCATCTAAAATTGATTGCGTAGATCGATAATTTTGAGTAAGAACTATTGCTTTTAAATTATTAAAATATTTACATACATAGTTGCTAATACGCTTATTTTCAGCACCTTGAAAACTATAAACCGATTGATCATCATCACCAACAGCAAAAATATTTGGGTTATCTTCCCAGTAATTTGTAAGTAAATTTAAAATCGTATTTTGAGAACCATTTGTGTCTTGAAATTCATCTACCAAAAAGTACTGAAACTGCTCTTGATATTTCAAAAGTAAGGTTTCCTGCGTATTAAAAGCCACAATTACCCAATGAATCATATCATTGAAATCGTATCTTTCGATTTTTTTCATTTTGGCTTGGTACAAATCAAATAGCTCTACCGCAGCCATAAATACTTTAATAGTTTTGGTTTCCTCTTCTATTTTTTTTGCTTTTGGTTCCCCTTTTTTTCCAAATTTTGAGTTTGTTTTGTAAATATAATCTTCGTTGAAAGGTAAGTTTTCTATATAAGCTGTGGCAGATTCTAATAAATATTGGGCATCTAAATTTTCCTTTTTCATGGTTTCAAAAAGGGATTTTAATCTTTTTATTTCATAATGTATATCGCCTGTATATCGTTTTAAAATATGTCCATAAGGTAATTCACTCAAAATTTCGTAATATAATTCTATGGCTTCGAGTTCCGAAATAGGTTTTAAACCAGCATTATCTCCAAAATAAGTTCTATTTTCTTGAATTACACTATTGCAAAATGAATGAAATGTATGAATACGTACTTTTAAAGATTCGGGACCAATGATGCTAAATAATCTTTTTCGCATGGCAACCGAACCTGCTTCTGTGTAGGTAAGGCACAAAATATTGTTTGCATTTGTATCAGTATTATTTAAAATATTACCAATCCGTAAGGCTAAAATTTGTGTTTTCCCAGTGCCTGGACCAGCAACTACTAAAACTGGACCATCAATGGTTTCAATAGCTTCTTTCTGTTGTAAATTAGCTTTTGATAAATACTTGTTAAAAGCTTCTAGATATTGCTGATTTGATTTCATGACTATATTTTTAAAATCTTAATATATTTAGTAAGTATTAAAAATTATTTAATACATAACTTTTTGCTTTTTTTGCAGGAAAATAGCTTATTAAATAGGTAATAATTATCATTAATAAACCTGTATATAAAAAGTCAGATAATTTAAGTTGAACAGGATAGGCATTTACTAAAGAGGTTTGGCTTCCCATTGTAACTAATCCGAATTTAGATTGACAATAGCATATAAAAAACCCTACTATTAAACCCGAACTTGCACCTATTAATCCAATGATATAACCCTCATATAAAAATATATTCCTAATAAAATTAGCATCAGCTCCTAAAGAAACGTAAGTTTTTATGTCTTTTCTTTTTTCAATTGCAAGCATAGAAAGTGTAAAAAATATGTTTAATGAACAAACTAAAAGTATAAAACAAAAAATGATGCTTATAAAAAGTTTTTCAATTTTTATTGCTCTCAACATTCCTTCATGTTGTTCATCGGAGTTTTTGATAGAAAATTTATTTCCAAATAGTAATTTTAAATCATCTTGAGTTTTGGAAATATTATTTTTATCTTTTAAATAAATTTCAATTGCAGTAATATTATTGCCATAATTCATTAATTTTGACGCAAAAGATAAAGGTACAAATATATAGGTTTCATCATATTGTTTTTCAAGAGCAAAAGAACCAAGAACAGCTATATTTTCGGTTTGAAAGGCATTTAATGGATTTGAAACTATGTTTTTATCCATTTTGGGATACCAACATTGAATATTTATAAAATTATTTTGTATATTAAATCCTAATTTTTTCTGTACGCCAATCCCAACAACGGCAGATTCTTTTCCTGAAAAATTTAGTAAACTTTCACCTTCTTCAATTTTCATAAGTGGAGCCAGTTCAAATGAATAAGAATCACTAAAACCTTTGATTTTTACAATCGTTTGTTTATCTAAGTATTTTACTAAGGCGTTGTCTTCAATCGTGTAAACAATTATGTCTTTAGGTAATTTATTTTTTAAAGTTGTGTAAGAAACTATATTTTTATCAAAAGTTTTCCCCTTTAATATTTCAATTTTTATGTCAGGACTGAATGATCCATAAATATCTCTAATTAAATTTTCTAATCCGTTAAAAACTGAAAGTGAAATTATCAAAGTTGCCGTTCCGATGGCAACTCCCAAAAAAGACATCCATGAAATGATATTGATGAAATTATTTTTTTTTTGAGCAAAAAAATAGCGTTTTGAAATAAAAAATGGAACATTCATGTTTTAAATATCAGCTTTAGGAATAGTAAGATTGCTGATTATTTTATTCATTTTTACCGCATATTCTGCACTATCATCTAAGAAAAAAACTAAAGATGGAATTATTCGAGCTTGATTTCTAATTTTATTACCCAATACTTGTCTGATTGACTTAGTTTTTTCTCTAACTAATTCAAGCATTTGGTCTTTATTTTCTACTAACATAAAACTCAAATAACTTTTTGCCACACTCAAATCGGGGCTGATTTCGGTTCTGGTTACGGTAATGAATGCGTTACCAAATAAATGCTTGCTATCTCTTTGAAAAATTTCGCTTAATTCACGCTGAATTAATTTTGAATATTGTAATTGTCTTTTGCTTTCCATCTCATCAATTTTTAACAAAATTAATGATTTATATTTGTAATTTGTATTTAAAAAATATTGAATCTATATTTTTTAAAAGTAACGTAAATATTAATCCCTATTTTTATGTCAAATTATTACTTATTTTTTTACTTACAAATATCTTTCATTATTTTATTTCTTCTTCACAAAAGTAGCTATCAATGCTGGAAGTAAAATCATATTTGTAAATAAAGATGAAAAAAGTGTAAAACAAGTTAAAATACCTAAGGCTTTTGTGCTTCCAAATTCTGAAAACATAAATATTCCAAATCCTGCAATTAAAACCAAACTTGTATAAATCATACTTATACCTGCTTCACGAATGGCTTTTACGGCTGCTTCTAGCACCGAAATCCCTGGAATAGTCATTTCTTGTTTGAATTTGCTCAAATAATGAATGGTGCTATCAATGGTTATTCCAAAAGAAATACTGAAAATAATTGCGGTGCTAATTTTCATTCTAATATCAAAAAATCCCATAATTCCTGCAGTAATCAACATAGGAATTATGTTTGGAATAACTGAAATTATTATCATTTTTAAATCAAAAAATAAAAATGCCATCATTAATGAAATTAATGCAAAAGCAAAAAACATACTTTGAGTTAAATCATTTAATAGATATTTATTACCTTTCAAATAAAGGAGCGAAGTGCCTGTAATATTTACTTTGAAATCGGTTTCTGCAAATATTTTAGCAATTTTTCCTTTTAATTTTATATTGAAAAGGGAATCCATTTTTTCAGTCCCTAAATCAGCTACTTTAAGTGAATATCTTACTATTTGAGCATTTGTATCTACAAAAGATTTAAGAAAATTTAGGTCGCTATTTCCTTTTGTAAAGTATTTAAGTATAAAATATTTTTCTGAATTATCTGGCAATCGATAAGACAATGAATCATTGTTATAAAATGCTTGCGTGGCACTTTTAGTAATATTAACTATCGAAATAGGAGATGAAAGATTGGGTTCTGAGATTAAATATTGTTCAAATTCTTCTAGTTTTTTTAAATTAGATATTTTATAGGCAGCTTTCTTTTTATTCATATCAACTAAAATTTCTAAAGGCAGGACACCACTAAAATTAGTTTCAAAAAATGCCAAATCTTTCTTAATTTGTCCGCCTTCGGGCATATCATCAACAATGTAACCTACGCTTTTTAGTTTTGTTAAACCAAAAATTGATAAAGAAATGAAAATTATTGTAACTAAATAAATCATCCATCTTCGGTGTAAAACTAAATTAGCAATATAATTATTGATAGTATTAAATAGTTTTGTATCCAAGTGCATCACTTGTTTTTCACTCGGTTCAGGCAAATACAAAAGCAGAGCTGGAATTACAATAATTGTGATTAAAAAGGTTGCAAAACTCATAATTCCTGCAATCCATCCAAACTCAATAATAATTGAAATATCAGTAAAAACTAACACCAAAAAACCAACTGCTGTGTTGGCATTTGTCATAAAAGTTACAAAACCAATTTTTTCAATAATTCTACCAACTGCTTTGATTTTATTGCCATGTTTTCTATACTCTTGATGGTATTTATTAAACATATAAATACAGGTCGGAATGCTTATAACAACTATTAAAGCTGGTAACATACCTGTAAGCATACTCATTTTATATCCAAAAATAGTTATCAAACCCGCTGTCCATACTGCGGTAATTATGATTACTAAAACTGTAAATATTACTGAACTAAAAGATCTGAAAAACACAAAAAGTATAATGCAAGTTACTAAACTAGACATGGCAATTAACATTCTGAAATCTTTCATGAATGCACCCATCATTATGTAACGAACGTATGGCAACCCTGCAAAATGAGTTTTAATACCTGTTTGAGAGCTGAAATCTTCAGAATAAGTAATAATTTTACTAATAAGTTCTATTCTGCGTTTAGAATTTAGATATTCTTTATTGAGCGATATTGCAATTAATGTAGCTTTTGTTTCTTTATTAAAAAGTAATCCATCATAAAATCTTACTTGGTTTGCTACTCTTAAAACACTATCCAACTCAGCTTGATATTGTATTTTTTGATTAAAAACAGGTTGAAGTATAAATTTATCAGCTAATGTGTCTTTGAAAAGCCTTTTCATAGTTGGTAAGCTAATCACT
Organism: Cytophagales bacterium; assembly: GCA_004294265.1. Lineage (GTDB taxonomy): Bacteria > Bacteroidota > Bacteroidia > Cytophagales > UBA9547 > REAG01. Next base: position 7,719 of record REAG01000125.1, read on the forward strand.
TCATTTACGCCATCTATTTTAAGTAATTTTTCGGTTAATATTTGATAATTTGCAAAATTATTAACTTTGAAAAGGGCATTATCTTGAACGCCAACAACCAAAATATTGCCATCCTCTCCGTAAGTTTTTTTAAATTTTTCAAAAAAAATCATATCACTATCATCAGCAGGAACTATAGTGGCATATTCAAATGACATTTCAACTTTTGAGCCCATATAGCCCATAAAAGCTGTAATTACAACGGTTGCAATTACAAAAAATAAGCGATATCGAATAATAAACCTAGAAAGAGAAGCCCACACAACGTTTGAAATTATTTTTTAAAATTAACTCTTAAATTTGAAAAGTTATAAAAGATAGTTGAAATTATCTTTTATGACTTTTAGATTTTAAATAAATAGTAATAAATTATATTTTATTCACCATTAATTGTGATAGTTATTTTTCTACTTGCAGGTGGATTTGTTCGGTGTTCACATAAATAAATTCCTTGCCAAGTACCTAAAGCTAATTTTCCGTTTGTAATTGGAATTGTTAAAGAAGTTCCAAGAATAGAAGACTTCAAATGAGCCGGCATATTATCAGGCTGATCCGAAGTGTGTTTATAATAAGTGGCATCTTGAGGCACCATTTCGTTAAAATGACTTTCAAAATCTTCCCTTACTGTTGGGTCGGTTTGTTCGTTAATTGTTAAACTAGCCGTAGAGTGATGACAAAATATATGGCAAATGCCTATTTTAACTTTGGCAATGCTTTCTAGTTCAGATTTAATTTCTTTAGTAATTAAATTGAATCCACGAGGCAAAGTTGGAAGTCTGAAGGTTTTTTGATACCACATAATATATTGTATTGGCTTAAAATTGTTGATTTTTTAATTAGTGAATTAACTTTTATTTCCTTTTGCAATAATGCAAAAAATATTTATATTAAAAAAAAAAATGGTGCATTATTTAAAGAAAATATTGCAAATTATTTATTCGATAGAAAATATTTATATTATTAACGCGATTTTATTACTTTTTAATTTTGAATTATTACTTTTTTTGAAGTAATAATTCAAAATCTGAAATGATATTCATAAAGTAAACATAGGCATCATAAGGTGTGTTGAAAGGACTAAAATAACTATGCACTTCTCCATCATTTTGGTGTTTTGTACTCATATAATAAAAATGATCAGAAGTTTGTAAATTTCTCCAAATTTCAAAAAAAGATTCATTATTGGATTCAAAAACCACTTTTTGTAGTTCATAGATTTTTCTTAATGCTTCGTATTGCAAACTATTTCCCATCCAAGCCGATATGTCTTTTTCAGTATCTGCCCAAGAGATAAAATCATCAAAACTTACTTCCTCAGCATTTGAAAAATTGAAGTTTATTTCATTAAAATTACATAATTCTATTTCTTTATCTTTAGCAATTAAAGTCAAAAATTTCTCCCAAAAGTCAAAAATTCCCTCTTCTTTTTAAAATGCTCGCCAATAGTTTCATAATCCATTCCAATAAAAATATAATCAGAATGAACAGATTGTTTTTTTATTTTTTGAATCATTTTTTCGGCTGTAATCGGAAAATCAATATGCGTTGGATCTGCAAATCTAAAAGCAATATCATCTGACAAAGGATAGTTTCTGCAATGTATTTTTAAATTATCATTCTTACTTTTTAAAAAGGTATTGTTTTTGAAATTAGAATTTATTCTAGAAACTCCCTCGGTAAGAATTGACGTAAATCCCATGTTTTTTAAGGGTTCTACTAAAGAATTTTTGAAAATAAGTTCTGTATTTCTAAATGTAGTTGTTTTTTTGTTAAAAACTTCCTCAATTTTACTTTGATGCTTTTTTATCTGAAACTCAAACTCATCTATTTTAAAAACCGAAGCAAGACTATGGTAAAATGTTTCAGAAATTAATTCAATATTGGGATTTTTAAAAAGATTTTGAAATGATAAAAGTGTTTCGGGTTGATTTTTTTCAAATTGAGAAATAACTGTGCCAGAAATTGCAAAATTTAATTTTATTTTTGAATTGTATTTTTGAATTAAATTACTAAATAACTCATTCGCAGGAAGATAGCAATTACTCGAAACTTTATCTAGTACTAAATTATTTAAGTAATCGTTAAAGTAAGGTAAATGCTTACCTATTTGAAAAAAATTATATTCGCACAACCTATATGGCTGATGGATTTGAAAATAAAGACAAACTTTTGTCATATTTTGTTTATCTAAAAATAATAAGTAAGGTAATATTAGTCTTTTAAAATAGTTTTATAAACCAATAAAATGTTTTGAGCGGTATAATCCCAATTTATTTTAGCCAAATCTTGATAGGCATCTTTAACGAGTTGATCTCTAAGTCCTTTATATTTTAAAACAGAAATAATATTACTTGCCATTTTGTCAATATCCCAATAATCAGCTTTCAATGCACTTGGTAAAACTTCAGCAACACCAGATTGTTTTGAAAGCACAACTGGAACTCCAAACTGAGCAGCTTCTAAAGCCGAAAGCCCGAAAGGTTCTGATACAGATGGCATTACGTAAACATCGGCAATAGAGTATAATTGTCTAACTTTTTCAGGCGACAAAAAACCAGTAAAGTGAAATCTGTTACTCATTTGCTTAAAAGCACCCATTTCAATCATATCTTTAAGTAAATTACCAGTTCCAGCCATTACAAATCGTGTATTTGGCATAAATTCTAACACTTTTGCTGCAGTTTCAAAAAAGTATTCTGGTCCCTTTTGACCTGTAACTCTTCCTAAAAATAGAACTACTTTTTCGGGTAAAGAACTTTCACTTCTGAAAGCTTGTATTTGTTCAATTCCGTTATGGACAGGTTTTATTTTCTCTTGTTTGATATTATAATGAACATGAATCATATTGCCAGTGTAAAAACTTACTGGTATAATTACATCAGCATATTCCATTGCTTTTCTTTCAATTTGATATACCCAGTTTTTAGTTTCAGTCGAATTTCGATCAACTTCTAATGAATGAACATGTAAAACAAGTGGTTTTCCTGTAATGGCTTTTATCTCCATTCCAGCTACAAAAGTCATCCAATCGTGGGCATGAATGACATCAAAATCTCTATGTAAAGCCAAAAGTGAAGCTATTTTTGCAAAATTATAGACTCTTTCTCCGATTGCACCATCATATAAATCGTTGGTATCAAAAACATTTAATTCAGACCTTATTTTAGTTTTTATTATTTTTTCGTCTTCTGTGTCGTATTTATTTTTTAAGATTTCGGCTTCAAATGTTTGATATGGAGAAAGGTTAGATTCAACTAAACTAACATCATTTAAAAATTCATATTCTTTTGATTTATAATTTATTTTAAAATTTTCAATATCTAAGTGGTTAAGACCAATAGTATCTACGTTTTCAGTAATAAAATTAAGGTCAGATTTAGGAATGATAAGTGAAACTTCGGCTATTTTACTTAATGATTTTGCAATTCCATAGCAGGCAACTCCTAACCCTCCATTGAGTAAAGGAGGAAACTCCCATCCTAACATTAATACTTTTGGTCTTGTTTTAGTCATCGTTGAAAATTCTAGATTTATATTGAAATAATTATATTTTTTTACTTTTGTTTAAAACATCCATAAATTTATTGTATTTTGTTTAATTTAACAAAAAAGAATTAATTTTATCTAAATATAATTCATTTGAATATATTGAATTTAAAAATAATTCGTAATATATGTTTTTTTATATTAATAAAATAAATCCTATTTTTTTAAATTTAATTTTAGAATAATAATTTAAGTAGTGTAATTATAAGATTTTATTTTAAATTTTGATTTATTAAAAAACTTTCAAAAATTTGCTCCATATTTTTAATTTTTAGTGGTTTACTAATATATCCACTAATTAATTGCTTTTTAGTATATTCTTCACATTTTTCAGTAAATAGAAAACTCGAAAGAACAAATATGTTTATTTTTTTAGGAATATTACCTTTAATTTTACTTAATTCATCTATAAATTCCCATCCATTTAATATAGGCATTTCTATATCTAAAATTATAATGTCTGGCAATATTTCAGTTAATTCTATGTTTTCTTTGATATAATTTAATGCAGAAAAACCAGAGGGCATTAAAATACTTTCGCCTTTAAAATTTAATTTTTGTAAAATATGTTGAGTTACAAATAATGAAATGTCGCTATCATCAATTAACATTAATTTTATTGTTTTTATCATTTTGTTATAAAGTTTTTTTTTATTTTATATTAAAAAAATTAGGGTTGATTTATTTTTTTAAAAATCTTGAATTCGGGACTTAAATAATCAAAATAAATATTAAAATTTTGAGGTAATGCATCAAAATGACCGATTACTAAAACTCCATTTGGTTTTAGGTTTTCATAAAACATTTCTAAAACTTTCATTTTTAGAGAATCATTAAAATAAATCATTACGTTTCTACAAAATATAATATCAAATTTTTTATATATACGTTCAGAAACTAAATTATGTTGCTTAAATTCTGTTTTAGGCTTTATTACTTCTTTAAAAGTTCCTGTTGTTTCATTTTTTGTGTAATATAAATTGAAAAATCCATAAGTATTGTATAATTTATAATTTCCCTTATATTTTTCTAAAAGGTCTAAATCATACTCACCTTTTTGTGTTAGTTTTATAAATTTATCACTTAAATCTGTAACTAATAATTCAGATTGGTTTAGTTTATTTAATTCGTTTAAAAGAATGCACATACTGTAATATTCTTCTCCAGTAGAGCAACCTGCATGCCAAATAGAAATTGAATCATTATATTTAAACTTACTAAAATAACTATCTCTTAAATAAGACCAAACTTGTGGATTTCTAAACATTTCGGTTAATCCAACTGAAATTTCATCTTTAAAATAAGAAGCAAATTCTGCATCGTAAAGTAATTTTCGCCATAATTGAAGTATGTTTTCAAAATTATTTTTGTGCATTATTCTTACAACTCTTCGCTTGAAAGAACTTAATTCATAGTCCGTAAAATCTAAGCCATATCTATTTAAAAGTGCTTGATTTATAGAGTTCAACTCTTCATCTGTAATTAAAGTTGAATTCAATTTTTTAGTTTAAATTGTTAAATCATTAAAGTTTAAAATTACATAATAAGTTAAATTATTTTCAATTACATTTTTCTTATTAGAAATTATTGTATTAATTTTTATACTTTTGTTATTAGAATTTTTTATTGAAATATTTTGGTTGAATATAAGACTATTTTGCAAATTCATTTCAATAATTTCTTTTAAATTAGAAATATTATCTTCTTCATCTAATAAATCTAAAAACGTAATATTTTTTAAATCCTTTCTTTTTATTTTAAAATTCTCTAAAAATAAATTATTGGCAGATTTAATAATAAAGTTAGTATTTAATTCTAGAAATCCAAATGTTTCGGTAAAAGCGGAAATCTTATTTATGTATTCATTTTCTTTGAGCTTTTGATCGGTTGTGAAATTTGCAAACATCAATATTTTAAATACTTTTCCACTCAAATCTATAATAGGATTATAGGTAACGTCCATCCAAACTTCGTTATTAAATTTGGTTAATCTTTTAAATTCTCCGGAATTAAAGTTGCCTTCTTTAAGGCTTTTCCACATCATTGTATATCGTTCGGACTCTAACTCTTCTTTAGGGATAAAGATTTTTTCGTTTCTCCCAATTAATTCGCTTTTATCATATTTCATTACAGATAAAAACATTTCATTAACATCCAAAATATTACCCTTGCTATCAAATTGTATGCTAGCGTTGCTTTTATTGATTGCACTCAAAATTGAATTTGTAAGATTAGTTTCAGCCATGAGTTCTATCAATTTTTGATTCAAATTATCTTGAGCATTTTGTAATTCTATTTCATTTTGAATCAGAACTTCTTCCTTATTTTTAAGATTTTCAGTAATATTTTGAGATTCTAATAGCAAATTAGTCATCTCGTAATTGGACGTAATAGATTTGTAAATAGCTGCAAAACTTGAAGTAACTTTCTTTATAAAATCTATTTCAAAATCTTCAAAAACTTTAAAAGATGATATTTCAAATGCACCTATAACTTCAGTATTTACCAATGCGGGTACTATAATTATACATGCCGGGCTTGCTTTACCCAAACCAGAATTTATTTTGAAGTGCATTTCAGAAACATCCGTAACCAATAATACTTCTTTGTCTTTAATAGCTTGTCCAAGTAAGCCTTCATTTAATTCAATTCTTACGTAATGTTTTTTTTCACTATCAAATGCATAGTCGCAACACAAAGAAATATGAATATCATTTTTATTTTCATTATTTATAATAAAAATACCTCCTTGATTCGCATTAAGATATTTTACTAGTTTTGTTAGAAATAATTTTGAAGTAATTGATATTTCGGAATTGTAATTATCTCTTAAAATTTTGTCAAAAATAGCTATGCCTTCAATTGACCAATTTCTTTTATAATCATCTAAAGCAATTTTCTTTAATTTATTACGCATATTATTTAATACTCGTAGTAAATTATTTTGAGAATTTTCGGTATTTATATCTATTTCTAAGTTTCCATCACCAATTTTTTCAGCAATTATTGTTGCATTTTCTGTTTCTTTTTCTAATAATTCAACACGATTAATAATTATTTTAAGTGCTTGATCAGTATTAAGAACAGTTTTATTGAGATTGATTTTTTTGGCTAATTTAAGTATAGGTAAAATATATTTACTTTTAATATATAAATAAAAACTTATGAGAATCAAAAGTGATATAAAAACTGAAACAAAAATTAAGAATGTTTTATTTTCGAGCATAGTATAAATTTAGTTAAATAGTATTAGTTTATTTAATTTTATAATATTTCTGAATTTATAATCCAAATAAATTCAGTTTTCAAACTTAATTCTTCAATTTTAAATACTGAATGAAAATTTATTAACTTTCTGGAATTTGAATTTATGTCTATTTTAAGCATATCTTCAAACTCAAAGTTATTCATTTTTAATAAAAAAGGTACGTGTGCATAGGTATGAACTTTGAGTCGGTTTGCCAAAACTGTAATTACAGAAGCTGTCAAAACATTATCTAATTCGGTTAAAATACCAGTTTTCATATCTTCATCATTTAAGTATTCATTTGGTAAACATGCACTATAAAACTTTCGAGCATCCGAGTTAGTAAATTTTAAATAACATTTGCCTGTTAAATTACCTTTTATTTCTGAAAATAAAACAACTAAACTATTATTTTCTTTTGATTTATTAATATAAGAGTTATTTATATTTATTAAATCAATAGTAACATTTTTATTAATAAATAACGAAAATGATTTTGCAGTATGATGAAAAGATTCTTTAATAATTTCTGAATTTAAAACACTATTATTATGATGATTATCCATTTTTATTAAATATTATTTTTAGTGTTTTTGAAAACTTGACCAATAATTGATGGAATATCTAAAACCAGACAAACATTTCCTGTTCCTAAAATTGTAGCTCCACTTATAAATTTTGTTTTGTCTAAAGGTTTTAATAATTGTTTTTCTACAATTTCTTTTTGTTGCATTAATCTATCAACCACAAAACCAACTTCAATATTACCATAATTAACAACAATTACATTAATTTTTTTTGTATTTTCTAGTTTATTAAAGCCATTTTGATATAAATCTCCTGTTTTTAGTTCATCTAATGATTTGGCATTTAAAATATCTTTTAAAAATACTATGCTAATTGTTTTTGATAAGTGATTTGCTACCAAACCTTTTGCAACTTTATGTATATCGGTTTTTAAAAGTTGAATTACTGCTTGCGTATAAGATAAGGGAATAGCGTATTCGCAATTATCTAAGCCAAATAGTAAGGCAGATTTTAGAGCCATAGAAGATGGTAAGATTAGTTTAAAAACCGAACCTTTTCCTACTTCTGTAACTATTTCAACTTTTCCTCCTATAGAATCTATTGCTTTTTTGACTACATCCATTCCTACGCCTCTTCCTGAAACTGAAGTTACATTTTCGGCAGATGAAAAACCTGGTTCGAATATTAATTGAATGAGTTCCTCATCTTTCATTAATTCGATAATTGATTTTGGAGCAATTTTTTTTTCTATTGCTTTCTTACGAATTATAACAGGATTTATTCCTTTTCCATCATCTTCTACTTCAATTATTACTTTATTTTTTTCGCTTCTTGCACTAATTTTTATATTTCCTGTATCTGATTTTTTTGCTAAAGTTCGTTCGGTTGCATTTTCAATACCATGACTTATGGCATTGCGAACGATATGTATTAAAGAGTCGCTAATTATTTGTAAAATATTACGATCGATTTCAATATCAGTTCCTTCTAAAGTTAAATTTATATTTTTATTTTCAATTTTTGCAGTATCTCTAACAATACGATTAAATTTACTGAAAAGTACATTTATTTGAACCAATCTTACATCCATCACTGAATATTGCAATTCAGAGGTTATTCTTTGCAACCTAGAAAATTCGTTATTTCGGTTTGAATGTTGAGATAAAACAGTTACCACTCTGTCTTTTTCTATCATTAACTCCCCAACCAAATTCATTAAATTATCTAATTTTCGGATTGGAATTGACACCAAATCCGAAAAATTCACTTTAGAATCGTTCGTTTGTATAGAATCAGGCTCGTTTTTTAACTCTTCATTTAAAGTAATTTCATTTGAAATTATATTTTCTAATTTAATATTTTTATTTTCAAGCTCAATATTTATATTTTCTTTTCCGGGCAACTTATTGATAGAAATTTCAGACTTTTCGATAAAAGCATCAGGAATTGAATTTTCTCCAAACTTAGATTTTCTTACTATTACTTCTAATTTTGTTTTTATTCCTCTATACTTAACAATTTCTTTACTTCCACTTTGAATGGCTTTTAATTGAAATCCAAAAATATCAATGGCTTTGTATAAATCGTTGAATAATATTGCGTTTAAAGTAATTTTATCGTTTTTTATTTCTGTAAAAATATCTTCAAATGTATGTGCCATGGCTGCCACATCCGAATAACCCATGCTAGCCGCATTTGCTTTCAAGGTGTGCGTAATTCTAAAAATTGCATCAATTGCTTTTTTATTTTGATAATCTTTTTCTAAATCTATTAAATGTTTGTTCAGCTCTTCGTAGCCGTCCATTGCTTCTGATAAAAATATTTCTTTTAATTCATCTTCTTTCATTTAATTCTCAAAAGCTAAAAAGTATTGTTATATAAGTTGAAATTTAATAAAGATGTTTAATTTTTATAAATTTAAAAAATAAGAATTTCATAATTATTTGTATAAAAATTAATTAAAATTATTGTTACTTTTTATAATGATATTTTAATTTAATAAATATTTTTTTAATTCATTAAAATCATTTTTCATTTTGATTGATACTTTTTCTAAGTTGTCTAAATGTTCAAGTGCTTTTGGAATTTCAACTTTAGGTTTTAAATCTGAATCGTAAGTATCTATAAACTTAGCTGGATGAGCAGTATGTAAGAAAACACCTATTAAATCATCTTTCTCGGATTTTAAATATTTCATTAAACCTAAATAACCAACTGCTCCGTGCGGATCCATCATATAACCTGTTCTATCATAAATTTCTCTTATCGAATCTCTTGTTTCGGTGTCGTTGAAAGTATAACCAGTTACATGATTTTTTATTTCACCTAAATTTTTATGAAACAATTCATTTATTCTTACAAAATTACTTGGATTTCCTACATCCATTGCATTTGAAAGTGTTTCTACTGAAGGTTTTGGATTATAATTTCCTGATTGTAGAAATTTCACAAAAGTATCATTTGCATTAACCGAAGCCACAAAATGATGAATAGGTAAGCCCATTTTATGAGCAATCATTCCTGCACAAATATTACCAAAATTTCCGCTTGGTACAGAAAAAACCAATGGTTTTCCAAGTTTTTTTAATTGAGCATAAGTAAAATAATAATAAAAAGATTGAGGAATTAAGCGAGCTATATTAATTGAATTTGCAGAAGATAAATTTAATTTTTCTGTTAATTCTGCATCTAAGAAAGCTGTTTTTACTAATTTTTGACAATCATCAAAAGTGCCATCAATTTCTAAAGCTGTAATATTTTCACCAAGAGTTGTTAGTTGTTTTTCTTGAACGGAACTTACTTTTCCGCTTGGATATAAAATAGTAATGTTTATTCCTTTTGTTTTATGAAATCCGTTAGCAACTGCTCCTCCTGTGTCGCCTGAAGTTGCTACCAAAATATTGATATTACTTTCTCTTTTATTAAGAAAAAAAGCCATTAATTGAGCCATAAATCTTGCTCCAAAATCTTTAAAAGCCAAAGTTGGTCCATGATACAACTCTAATGAATAAATATTATTTTCAACTAAAACAGCTGGAGATTCAAATGTAACCGATTTTTCAATAATTATTTTGATATTTTCATCAGAAATATATCCATTAAAAAGTGCTTTACATACTTCAAAAGCAATTTCTTGATTGCTATATTTTTCTATATTTTCAAAAAATGTTTTGGGTAAAGTTGGGATTTCTGTGGGCATATAAAGTCCATTATCAGAGGGTAAACCCTTGAAAACGGCTTCTTCTAAATCAACAATATGGTTTGGATTGTTAGTTGAATATAATTTCATTGCTATTTTTAATTTTTTTCTTTTTGATTTATAAAATTTATAAATAAATGATAGATTTAATTGGTAAAAATAAAATTATTATTTTTAAAATATTACTTTATAGTTTATTTAATAATTTTATTTTAACATAGGTTTATTAATTAATTTCTTTAGTTGTTTTTTTTGCACTAAAAAATCCTTTTATTACAATTAAAGAAGTTATCGCCATAAAAGCAAAAATAATATATTCTAAGTAATTTAAAATTTGTGGAAATTTTACACCCAAAAAATAACCTCCTAAAACCAATACAAAAGTCCAAATTAAACCTCCAATCACATTAAAAAACATAAATTTTTTAATATCCATATTAATAACACCTGCCAAAAGTGGAGCGAAAGTACGTACAACAGGTAAAAATCTACCTATAATTAATGTATTTCCAGCATATTTAATGTAATAATAGCGTGTTTTTATAATAAAATCACGCTTAAAAAAGAAAGAATCTTTTGCATTTAGCAACCTATTTCCAACCAAAACGCCCGTGTAATAACCAAAAGTACTTCCAATAATTGCAGCCCCAGACACACAAGCTAACAAATATGAAATGGGAACATTAAAATCGCCAGTTCCACAAAAAATACCAGCTGAAAAAAGTAAATAATCACCTGGAAGAAAAAAGCAAAAAAAGATGCCATTTTCGGCAAAAACGATTAATGTGATTAAAATTAAACCTCCTTTTATGATTTGTTCTGAACTAAAAATTTCTGTTATCGACACTTTTCTTTGTTTAATTTTATATTATAACTAATTTGGGCTAAAAATAGTGTATTTCTATGATAAAATATCATACTTTTTTAAATTTATTTTACTATAATTGTAACAAACTTTCAAAATGGCTTTAAAATTGATTTCTAAAAAAGTGGTAACGACCAATATTGCGGTAATTGGAGGTGGAAGTTGGGCAACGGCATTGGTAAAGATTTTATCTGAAAATGATGTGAAGATAAAATGGTGGCTTAGGAACTCCGAAACTGTTGATTTTATAAAACATTTTCATCATAATCCAAAATATTTGAGCGATGTGCAGCTCAATATGAAAAAAGTAAAACCTGAAACGAATATAAAAAAAGTTATTGATGGGGCTGATTATGTAATTCTTGCTATTCCAGCAGCTTTTTTAAGTGAAGCTTTGAAACCATTAACTAAAGATGACTTTAAAGGAAGAATTATTGTTTCGGGAGTGAAAGGAATTGTGCCAAATTCTAATCAACTTATTACTGATTATATGGAACGAAATTTTGCTGTTCCTGAAGATGAAATTTGTGTTATTGGGGGTCCTTGCCATTCAGAAGAAGTTGCTTTAGAAAAACAATCTTACTTAACTATTGGTTGTAAAGATTTCAATAATGCTATTCAATTTTCAAATCTACTTACTTGTAGATATGTTAAATGTAATGCTATGACAGATGTTTATGGCATAGAAATATGTGCAATTATGAAAAATATTATAGCAATTCTTACTGGAATAACACATGGTTTAGGATACGGAGATAATTTTCAAGCAGTTTTAATTTCAAACGCCATGCAAGAGGTTAAGCGTTATTTAGAAGTTGTTGCTCCAGCCAATAGAGATTTGTTTTCTTCAGCTTATTTGGGTGATTTATTAGTTACTTCTTACTCAAATTTTAGCAGAAATAGGATGTTCGGAAATATGGTAGGACGTGGATATTCTGTAAAAGCGGCTCAAGTTGAGATGAACATGATTGCTGAGGGATATTATGCAGTCAAAAGTATGAATGAAATAATTAAGCAACACGAAATTGAAATGCCAATTTTAAAAGCTGTTTATCATATTTTGTATGATAAAGTTAATCCTCAAGTTGAAATTCAAATTTTGAAAAATTTATTAAAATAAAGTAATAATATTCATATTTTATTTTAAAAAATTTGAAGTGATTTTAATAATTTTTTTTGTTTCTAATGATATTTTATTTTTATTTGAGGCTTTTAAATTTACTAAGCTAATGACTTCATTATCAGCATCTTCAATAACTAAAAAATTAGATTTTTCTTTTTGAGGAATTTTATAATCTATTAAAATATCACTGATATTTTTTTTGCCTTTCATACCAAAAGGAACTATTTTATCCCCATGTTTCCAAGTTCTGATTTTAAGTGGAAATTTGACTTCATTCAAATCAAAATAGCAAATATTATTTTTTTTAGTAAGTTTAAAACTATTTATTTCTATTATTTCAGAAGTAATAATTTGATTATGTAATTCAATTTTAAATATTGGTTCATTGATAATCGTTTCTGAAATTATGATTGGTTTTTTTATTGAAATTATAAAAAATAATCTATCTATAATTAATTGATAATCAGTTGAATATAATATTTTACCTGAACAATTTATTTTATGTAATAAAAGTAATAATTCTTTTGATTGATAATAATTAAATCCGTAATTTTCTATTAATTTATATATTACATAACTATTTTCGTTTTTCAATTTTTCAATATCAAAATAAATTTCGTTTTGAATAATTTTTACAGTTTCTATTATTTTATTTTCAACGTATTTTTCAAATATTTTCTCAATAGCATTTATTTTTTCAAATGTTTGAGTAAAAGTATTTTCTAAATTAGGATTTATTTTTTTTAGAATAGGAATTACTTCATGTCTTATTAAATTTCGGGCATATTTTGTAGAAATATTTGAGCTATCTTCCTGCCATTCAATGGACTGCGTGGTTGCATATTTTAATATTTCTTCTCTTGAAAAGGGTAATAAAGGACGAATAATATTATTATTTAAAGGTTTTATTCCATGCAAACCAGCAATGCCAGTTCCTTTAGTAAGATTCAAAATTACAGTTTCTATTGAGTCGTTTGTATGATGACCCGTTGCGATATATTTGAAATTATTATCTTTAGCAATTTTCTGAAACCATTCATATCTAAGTTCTCTTGCTACCATTTGAATTGATTGCTTTCTTACTTTTGATTCTTTAAGAGTATCAAAAAGAATTGAAAAAAACTGTAATTTATTATTTTTGGCAATTTTTTCAATAAAACTATGATTATCAGAACTTTCAGTGCCTCTTAATTGAAAATTACAATGGGCAATAGCTATTTTAAAATTATTTTTAAGTAATAAATCAATTAATACACACGAATCAATTCCAGCACTCGCTGCAACCAAAATAGTGTCATCAAGTTTTATATTTATGGATTCATTTATATGTTTTTTAAATTTATTATTCATACTTTTTGAAATTATATTCAAAAATTCTTACTTAAAATCGACATCGGCATAAATAAGATTTCTAAAATCATCTTTTAGAATTAATTCTGCAAAAGTTCCTGTCATTTCAATTACACCTTTGTTTAAATATAAAATTTTATCCGCTTTTGCTAATAATAATGGGTCGTTTGTAACTGTAAATAAAGACCAATTTTTTTCTTTGTTAAAAAGTACATTAATAAGATGTAATTTTTCATTTTGTTCTGTAAAAAACTCATCATCCATTACAATCAACATTGGCATTTCAGCGATAGATCTTGCAAGAATTAATTTTTGTTTTATATTACTTGAAAGTTCACCTCCACCGCTTGTGAGTTTGGTTCTAAGTCCTTCAGATTGACAATTTATAAAGTCTTTTAAACCAACTTCGGTAATTGCCCAAAGTAAGTCTTTAGTAGAAATACCTTTTTTTCCTACAGTAATATTTTCTTCAATTGTGCCGTCAAAAATCTCATCATGTGAAAGATTTTCTCCAATCATATCTCTATAACTATAAATATTAATATCATGAACTGGAACATTATTGTAGCAAAAAATACCATTATAATTATGATGTATTCCTGTTAAAATTCTTACCAAAGATGATTTTCCAGAATCATTATGACCAGCCAAGCAAACTTTTTCGCCAGCTTTGATTGTAAAATTAATATTTTTTAAAATTGCTTCGTGCGAATTTTCATACTGATAACTCAAATTTTTCATTTCAATAGTAAAATTTTCATAATCTGGAATGGCAGAAAGTTCTACACCTTTGTTGTTTTCGAGTTCGATATCTGTAACATGACCAACTTTATCAAGAGCCGTCAGTAAATCGTAAATAATATCAAGCGTGTTGATGAGTTTTTCGACAGATGCTATAATCAGTACTATAATCAGCTCTGCTGCAATGAATTGACCAATATTTATTTGATTATTAAATACTAATATTCCACCAGAAATCAAAATTCCTGCTGTAACAAAAGTTTTAAAAGCTATGATACTAATATATTGTGTTTTGAGTACATCAAAATGTTTACTTCTAGCACTTAAATAATTTGATAAATAATTATCCGTTTTGTCTATTGTAAGATTTGTATATCCTGCTAATTTAAAAGTTATGGCGTTTCTTGCTAGTTCTTCGAGCCAGTTTGCAACTTTATATTTATATTTACTTTCCATAATACTTGTTTTCAAACCTTTTGGAGCTGAATAATAAGCCACAATAAACAAAGTTAAAAATAAGAATATTCCAAAAAGTATAAAAAACGAATGATAAAATGAAAGTAATAATAGTCCGAAAAATATTTGTAAAACAGTAGAAGTTATATCAATTAAAAACTTTGGTAAAGCTTTTTGAATATTTAAAACATCAAAAAATCGATTAACTAATTCAGGTCCATATTCTTTACTAATAGATTCAAGTTTAATTTTCGGTATTCTGTAACTATATTCGTAAGCGGCTTTTACAAACACCCTTTGTTGTAATATTTCTACATACGAAAGTTGCAAAAGTTGCAAATAGCCTGCAAATCCAGTTGCTACAACAATTATTAAAGTTAATACTACAATAGAACTCATAATCATTCCACCCGACAATAAAGTAATAATTGATTGAATTCCTAATGGTAATGCTAAGTTTACAATTCCCATCAATACTGCAAAGAAATAAATATATTTTATTTCTTTTTTTTCACCTTTCATTAATCTAAAAAGTCTTTGAGCAGGAGTTAGGTGTTCATTATGTTCAGTTTTTGAAGAGAAATTAGATTTTACAGGTATTCCAGTTATGAAAAAAACATCATTGGCTTTTTTTTGATCTATTCCTGAGTAAGTATTGCTTGATTTTTTGTAAGATTCTTTATCTATATCCTTAACATTCAGCATATTAGCTAATAGTAAAGAAACATCTTCAACAATTTCTGCATAAATAGCGTCTTTTAAAATATCTACATGATAACAAGTAAGAATTCCTCTTTCTTTATGTATTACAACAGGTTCAGGTTGATTAATATTTATAAATGCTAGAATTGGATAGGAAATATTTTTGAATAAATTTTCCATTTTCCCAAAACTCAAACTATTGTTTGTGAAAATTAAATTTGCGTAACTGCCCGAATCGTAAAGTGTACCAAAAAAAGCTTCAAACTGATGATCTTTGAAACCATGATCTTTATTTCTACCCTTTTCAGAATGAAATTCAAAATGATTAACGGGAACGCCAGATAATTCTGCGTATTTTTCTATTAAAAGATTTATTGGTAATATATTCATTATTTTATTTCAATTATTTTACTTTAATACTCTACCATTTTTCCAGAAGAATACCAAAGGTTTGCTTTTGATTTTTTGTATTTGCTTTCCATTTCAGCTAATTTAATTTGAGATTCTATTAAGCTAGATTCTCGAGAATTGACCAAAAAAAGTGAACTTTCTCCATTCATAAATTTTTGTGATTCTCCATTTCTTAAAGTTATATAGTTTAGAACTAATTTGTTTTGAATGGTCAATAAATTAGCTGTATTGTTTAATTCGTTTGAGTTTTGTAATATTTCGTTAGAAATACTTCTCTTTAAAATAGATTTTTCAAAATCGGTTCGGTTGATTTTTACTTTCGTAATGTTCATTTTTGCTAATTCTTTTCTAAAAACTAAAGGAATTGAAATGTCAAAACCAAACTTATTATTTGAGAATAGATAATCGGAATTTAGTTTTGCTTCGTTCATAATTCCTCTAGAAATATAACTATAATTTAAGTTTATAGTTGGTTTTAAATTTTCTATTGCTAATTTTCTATCTATTTGTAGTTGATTTATTTTATAATTTAATTTTAGTATTTCAGGATGAAATTCGGATGCATAATTAAGTAATATTTCTTTTATTGAAGTATCTATTTTTATTTCTGAATAATTGAATTTTTCAGGAATAAATTGTTGATCAAGTTCAGCGGGTTCACCTTCTTTAGTCCATAAATGATTGGATAATTCTATTAAAGAATTTTGTGACTCCATTTTGGCTTGATTATAGGCAACTATTCTATTTTGAAGTAAGATGAGTGCTTCTGTGGAGTCTATGGCAGGTTCTTCGCCTAAAGAAATTCTTTGCGACACAAATTTATATCTATTTTCTGCCAACTGAATTCCAACTTCTAACTGTTTGAATCTATTATATTTAAAATACCAATCCCAGTAATTTTTTGCAACTTCGTAAAATAATTTATTTAAAATTTTTGTTTTTTCAGCATCGCTTATTTTTTGAAATAATTGGGCTTGCCTAAGGGTTGCTCTTCGGTTATCTAAAATCAAACCTTGACCAATAGGAACGGTTATTCCTATGGAAGAAAACCCTTCAGAAGGGATAATTTTTTCTGGATTTACAAATTTTCCATACGCTTCTTGATAACCTACTTTAAACTCTGCACCAAACCAAGTGGGAACTTTTAAATAGTTGTCCCAAATTCTAAAATATTCTTTACCGCCAAAAGTTTTTGAATTCAATTCTGAAATAATCTTTGGGTCAAAACCTAATCCTCTTGCCATTTGAGTTTCAAATCCTGCTTGTTTCACAACGGCATCTGCCTGTTTTGCCACAGGGTGGTACGCCATAACTAACTGGTATAAATCATTGATTTTCAATACTTTAGTAGTGTCTGAAACTGACTGACCAAAAATTGGTTTTGTTAAAAAAATAAATATAAAAAGTAATTTAAAAAAATATTTACTCATCTTCTTTTTCTTGTTTTTTAGCTTTGTCTTTATCTTTTTGTGGCGAAAATTCTGTTAAAAAATCAGCGGGGAATCCATTAAATTGTCTCCAAAGTTCATAGCCAAGCATTACATTATTAAGCATTGCCCAGCCACGAACTCCTGTTCCTTGTCTTAATTCTTCGGGCCAAGCATGGTCTTTTTCATCAGGACTTAATAAAATTCTTACTTTTCCGTTATCGCTATTTATAAAATCTATTACTTCGGCAGTTGCTCCATAAGTGCCGACAGAAGCTCCAGGCCAACCCGAAAATACTATGGCAGGCCATCCATCAAATTGTAATCTTACTTTACAACCCTTATGGATTAACGGAACATCCATTGGTCTGATATATAATTCTACTGCCAAATGTGATTTATCGGGCATAATTGTTGCAATTTCTTCGCCTTCTTTGACAGTTTCGCCCAATCCTTGTTTTTTGGCTCTTACCATTATTCCATCTTGAGGTGCTCTTATTATATATAGGTCATTTCTCAATTCAATTCCCGACAAATCGGAACGCTGTTTTAAAATTCCGGCAGAGCCATCAAAATAATCGGATAGGGTTGCGTCTCTGTCGCCTTCAGCTTTAGCTAATTTATCTGCATATTCGGCTTCTATAGAATTTAATTCAATACGAGAGTTCGTAAAATCTGTAATTTCGGCATTGTATTTATTTTGAGCGGATTGAAATTTAGCACTCGATTGTTGAAATTTCAACTTTCTTTGCTCCAAATTAGTAAGAGAAACCAATCCATCGTCAAATAATTTTTGTTGTCTTTCATACTGACTTTTAGCAATATCCAAGTCAGCTTTTGCAGCTTGTAGTTCTAAAGAATCTATTTTAACATATAATTGGTTTTGTTGAACTTTGTTTAGTGCTTTTGATAAACTTAATTTTCTGCTCATCTGTAAGGCTTTAATTTGATTTGATAAAGCACCAGCTTTCATTTTTTTTGCATTTATAGACTGTTCTTTAGCATCA
This sequence comes from Cytophagales bacterium, assembly GCA_004294265.1. GTDB lineage: Bacteria > Bacteroidota > Bacteroidia > Cytophagales > UBA9547 > REAG01. The sequence goes on from REAG01000125.1 coordinate 26,360, forward strand.
ATTTGACCTTGCATACGTTCACGTAATTTGGGATCTAAAAACTTTTCTTTTATTTCAGTTATTTTTACAATTGTATCACCTTTTTTTACAAACTGACCTTCTTGAACATACCACTTTTCAATCCTTCCTACTATCATGGATTGAATTGTTTGTGGTCTTTCTTGAGGCGAAAAAGCTGTAACTTTTCCTTTTCCATCTACGCTTTGTTGCCATGGTAGTAAAAAAGAAGCAAAAAAAGAAAGAAAAATAAACGCAATCCACTTAGAAATCAATTTAGATTTCTGACTACTATTAACTAATTTAATTGCATATAGTCTATCAGTTTCAATATTTTTTTCAATGCTATTATTTGATAAATTCAACATATACTTTTTTAAATTGATTCTAAATAAGATTTTTTTGACTTTTTTTTCAAAAAATTTCCTAAAAATAATCCAAAAAATCGCTAAATTTTAAAATATTTTAAAAAAAAATGTAAATATTTTTCTTTAACTACTTTTTAATAGTAAATATTACAATAAAAATTGTTTAGTTTTGTAGGATTAAAAAATAAACAAAAAGTGAAATCAAAAAAAATAGACAAAGCCCTAATTAATAAACTAGGAGAACGATTAAAATATTTAAGAATTAATTCTGGTTACACAAGCCAAGAAATATTCTCTTACGAGTGCGGAATACCACGAGCACAGTATGCAAGATACGAAAAAGGATCAAATATGACCATGTTAAGTCTTGAAAAAATTATAATTTTTCATAACATTACTTGGGCAGAATTTTTTTCTGAATCATTTGATTAGTAAAATTATCTACTTTTAAGTACCGTAATATATGACATAATTAAAGTATATCTGTCATTTGTAAAATATACTTTAGTTATTTTAAAGTTACAATCGTGATTCCATCTCCACCAAATTCTACTTTTTCATCACAGAAATTTTTGACAAAACTAGTTCTTTTTAAATGTTCTCTTATCAATTTTCTAAGAATGCCATCGCCTTTGCCATGTATGATTTTGAAGTCATTTTGACTTAGAAGAAGAGCATTATCTAAATATTGCTCTAAAATATGAACGGCTTCTTCGCCTCTTTTACCTCTTACATCTAAAGTAGAACTAAAATTTGACATCTTCTCTAAAATATCAATTCCTTTAATTTTTGGAATTATGTAGTTTTCTTTCTTTACTTTATCCGAAACATTAACTTTTCTGATGCGCTCAATTTTTACGTTTGTTTTGAAATTACCTAAACTTAATTCGGCTTCTTTTTCAGAAATACTCAATATTTTATAAAACGATTCTTGACCTTCAATCGTAACAGTATCTCCAATTTTTAAAGGTCCTTTCGGAACAGGAGCTGTTGCTTTTTCTTTAGTAACAGGATTTTTTAAAATACTATCATCCCATTTTTTTTCTTGTGCTTGAATTTCAGTTCTTACTTTTTCGGTTTGTTTTAAATCAAATTTTTGAGTTTCTTTAAGTTCTCTAATCAAATTACTGGTTTCGATTTTTGCTATTTGAACCATTTTTTTTGCTTCAAGTCTTGCTTCATGCAAAATTATATTTTTGGATTGTGATATATGTTTTTTTAATTCTTCGTATTGTTCAACGGAAACTTCTAGATTTTTTCTAGATTTGGCAATTTCAGTTTTTTCTTTTTCAAGTTTTTCTTTTTCGAGTTGAACTTGAATAACAATTGAGTCTAAATTTAATTTTTCAAAACCAATTTTTTGTTTTGCTAATTCAATAACTTCTTTTTTTAATCCAATATTTTGAGCAATTTCAAGAGCAAAAGAATTTCCAGGTTGCCCAATAGCTAATTGGTATTTTGGACTTAAAGTTTCGTAATCATAAAGCATCGCAGCATTTGTAATATTTTTGGTTTTTTCAGTAAAATATTTTAAATTTGAATAGTGCGTATTTATTGCTCCATTTATATTTTTTATTACTAATTCTTCTAAAATTGCTTCTGCTAATGCTCCGCCATATTGTGGATCTGTGCCAGTGCCAAATTCATCAATCAAAACCAATGATTTTTTATCTGCATATTTTAATATTTCTCGCATATTGGTTAGGTGCGAACTGTATGTACTTAGGTCATTATCAATAGATTGCTCATCGCCAATATCAATAAACATGGCATTATAAATACCAAAAATGCAAGATTCTCCGTTCGGAATTAATAATCCGCATTGGTGCATATATTGTAATAATCCGATGGTTTTTAACACAACAGATTTTCCGCCTGCATTAGGACCTGAGATAACAATTATTTTTTGATTTTCATTAATATCTATACTTAAAGGAACTATTTTTTTACCGTTTGTTTTTAAGTTTAAATGCAATAAAGGATGGTAAGTTTCGTGCCATTTAATTTCTGTATTTGAACTTATACGTTGCTTTTGAGCGTTTATTTTCAACGAGAATTTTGCTTTTGCTCTTATAAAATCTATTTCAGCCAAAAATTGATAAGCCCTAAATAATTCGGGCAATAAATAACGCAACTGCGAAGTTAAAGCCATTAAAATTTTTGATACCTCTCTTCTTTCAGCAATTTCGAGTTCATACACTCGGTTGTTGGCATCAAAAACTTCTATAGGTTCTATAAAAACGGTTTGTCCAGTGGCAGATTCGCCATGTATTAAGCCTTTAATCTTTCTTTTACTTTCAGCAAAAACGGGTAAAACCATTCTTCCGTTTCTAATGGTTGTTCCTAAATCTTCGGGCGAAAATCCTTCTGCAATAGCAGATTTTAAGATAGATTCTAGTTTTTTTCTTAAAAAATTTTGCTCATCTCGGATTTCATTTCGCAATGAAAATAGTTCTTTTGAAGCTCCATCTTTTACTTTTCCGTTCTCATCAATTATTCTATTAATATCTTTTAAAAGTTGTGCATCTATTAAAATATCGGTTGTTAGCGAAAATAAATTGGGAACTTCTAATTTGTATTTAGTAAGAAATTGCAAACATCTATTGATGGTTTGTAAAGAAGATTTTATGGTATAAAATGCTTCTTCGTTTAAAATACTGCCTTCAATTTTGCTTGTATTTAAAAAACTGGTGGCATCAATGTAGTTTTCGTGCGGAAAAACTTCTTCGCCCTTCAAAATTCTTAAAAATTCGTCACACAAAGTAATTTGTAAAGATATTTTTTGAATATCAGTTTGAAAACGTAAGGATTCAACTTTTTCCTTAGCTGGATTTGAAAGACATTCTTTTTGTATTAAAGTTCGGATTTTGTCAAATCCGATTTTTGATTCTAATTGTTGTGGATAAAGCAAATTTTTAAATTTTTAATATGAGATTAATTTAATCTAAAATTACATATTTTGTTTATATTATATCTAATTTTTTTTGAAAAGTTTTACAAGTCCTAATTATATAAAGCTCATTATTATATCTTGAGTTTATTATTATACCTAATTTTATGACTGAAAACCATTAAAAATAAAAAATATTTTTAATGGTTTTTTGAATTTTACTTCTTAGAATAAAATTGGCAATAGGTTCAACTTATTAAGTATATTTTTAGATGATAAAATACTTTTTGCTTTGATAAAAATTTTTTTATTATTTTATAATTTCTAAAAAAAACTTTTTGAGTAATATATAAGATTAATAATCATTATGTCTCTAATAATTATAAAACTTCTAAAACATATATAAAATCTACTTTTAAAGCTTTATTTTAATAGTAATGCGAATTTTTATTTCAAATATTAATCAAAATTCTAATTTGGATTTTAGTCAGGGAATTCGCATTTAAAATTACTAGATTAAAAGCCCCACCCTAAATCCCTCCCCAAGGGGAGGGACTTGCTTCGCAAGTGTTTTTTTTAGTAATAAATTAAAAATAAATTACTTGATTATAAAAGAAAAGTTTTAAA
>REAG01000085.1 GCA_004294265.1 Cytophagales bacterium
GAAGTTGCAATAACTTTCGGATTGTTTTTATCTCTTGTATCTATGCAAACGCCATGTGCTTCGATTAATTTATCGTCACCTTCTTTTGATTTTCCGGCAAATATATTTTTGAATTTTCCATTAGCATCATACACCAAAATATGGCTAGAACCATAGCCATCAGCCACATAGATATCACCATTTGGAGCAATGGCAGTTTCGGTAGGTACAAAAGGAACTTTTTCAGGGTCGTTGTACACGCCAGATTCCTTAGGATATTTTAATGTCAATAAAACTTTGCCATCCATGGTGGTTTTATACACTTCCTTTTTAACGGTATCGGTCAAGTAAAGAAATTCTTCACCGTTGGCATTGTTTAATGTTAGTCCATGTACTCCAGGGAAATCATGTCCCCAAGTTGTAATCAATTTACCCTTTTTGTCAAGAATAATAATGTTGTTTTTGACTTCTGTGGTACAAAAAATCAATCTTTTTTTGCTGTCTTGAACCATTTCGTGACAGTCGGCAACAGGTGTATTGACAAGGTTGTCTACTCCCCAGTTTTTCACGATTTTGTATTTGAACTTATCGTGGCCAAGAATTAATTCTTCTTGAGCTTTCCCGAAATTGATGTTTGGAATAGACAAAGCTGCTGCTGCGAGTGCTGTTGTCTTAGTAAATTCTCTTCTTTTCATATAATTTAAGGATTTTTAACAAAAATGATATTAGATTATTTAAACTTTATTTTACGAATTAATATACTTTTTTTCTCCCACAATTTGCAACGCTGGCAAGTTTTTTTGCAATTGTTCAATGCCTTTTTCTGTCATTTTTGTTTGCCATACATAGAGTTTTTTCAATTTTTTAAGCTGAGATAGCGTTTCAACTGATTTATCAGTTATCTGAGTATTATATAGATTGAGGGATTCCAAATTTTCCAACTCTTTTAAAGCTTCGAAATTATCATCGTTTAATTGCGTACTTTGCAGAAATAGAGTTTGCAGCGATTTAAGCTTTCCAATTGAGGCCAACGATTTATTTGTAATGACCGTACCAGACAAATCCAAAATATAAAGTTGTTCTTTAATTTTGAGCAATGTTTCAGTTTTCTGATCGTTCCAATTTTGTTTATTTATGATGCAACGAACGTCCAGCATATTGGTATTTTGGGCTATTTTTACAATATTTATCCCTTTAACTTTTATTTCTTCCACCGATTTGACATCCGCCTCAGATACTTCTGGTAGCTCAGGAATAGATTCTGAATGTGCCGAATTTCCTGATCCTGCAAACTTTGCCAATATCATTGTCATTGCGGCATTTGGGTTCAACTCCGCTACTTTTTTATCTTTGGTAGCTCCCGCATGGATCCACCAAGTGAGAACGGCTTTTTCATCGTTAGTCAATGGCACTTTGCCTTTAGGCGGCATAGCTCGCTCTTCGATGGGTTCAAGGTTAATGAGTTTTATCAATTCACTTTGAGCCGAATTTGTCGCAATTATTACTGCTCCTGATTCTCCGCCTTTCATCAAATGTTCATACGTATCCATGAGTAATTCGCCTTTCATTTTTTCTGTGTTATGACAAGAGATGCACTTTTGTTTAAAAATAGGCTGCACCAAATCGGTAAAAACTACGGCTTGATTGATGTCTTTAATTTCTATTTTGGCTTCTTTTTCTCCATCTTTTATCTGAGAAAACGCCAAATAATCGGAGCCATGCGTAAGCGAACCTCCATGATGTCCTGTTACGTTCAATAAAATAAAAACTACAATCAAACTTGGATAATAGCCATAATTGAAGTATTTTTTATCTTTCAAAAAAGTATATAAAAAATAAATTATGGTCAAAATTACCGAAAGCCAAATTCCTTGCCACTTGTGTTCGTCTAAAATATTAGCGTCATATTCGCCAGTTTTAAGGGATAAAAAATATCCTAATACAGATGCTGCAATTGAACTCAACGCACTTAATAAAATCAAAAGTGATTTTACATTGCTATAATCTGATTTTCTAAAAATAGCTATGAATTCTAAAAACAACCAAAAAGCAATAAAACCAATGGGTAAATGGACAAAAAGAGGATGAAAGCGACCGATGTAAGAAATCATGTGTTTATTCGAGAAAATATTATTTATTTAAAATTATAAAAGAGAATTAAATTGAAAACTATTTAATTTTAAGTTGTTTAGAAATTGTTGGTATTAATAACTTGTACCCTTCTGCATTCAGATGGGTATAATCTGGCAATAAGCAAGCATGCAAATCTGGAATAGTAGCAGGTAAAACTTCTCGAATATCTGCCAATTGAATCCAACCAGAAGATTGAATATAGGTTATCATCAAATCATCATATTGTTTTAAATTCTTAAAATATCCATAGTAAAAAGAAGGGTGTGTGAGCACTATCAACTTTGTATATGGCAAATCATTATGAATTTTTTCTACTAAGCTTTTAAATTCTGAAAAAGCCAATTCTGGAGAATCGCCAAAAGTTAAATCGTTGCAACCATTGATGAGTACGATAGTTTTGGGTTGATAGGGTAAAATAATTTTATGGTAATTAGCCAAAATATTCTCTAAACGAGAGCCGCCAAAGCCTCTATTCAAAATATTGTGTTCTTTAAAATCGTCTTCCATCGTGAACCAATAGCGAAACATAGAGTGACCAACAAATAATACTTCTGGCTTATTTTTACGATTCAAATCTAAAAACTGAAAACGATCAATTTCTTCTCTCAAATTATCCATATTGATATTTTTTTCGTTTTTAGGAGCAAACACAAGATCTATATCATTCAGTTTCTGTTCTTCTTGAAAAACAGATATTTTAGAATTTATTTGATTGGATTGATAGGTATTAATTAGACTTTGATTAAAGCCTTGCTTATTTTCTTCAATTTTGATACTAGAAATTTCCTTTTGAGAATAAAAATCTTTAAAACTCAATGAAGTATTTTTTTGTGAAATATATTTAAAAACAACCGTTGTATCGTTCTCCCAAAATACCTTTAAACTGGACTTTACATTCTTTACTTTTTCCTTTCCTAACTTTACTGGTATAGTGGCGTACGAATTTTTATCGGTTCCATTTGAGTAACTCCATTTTAAAGATTGATTGTTTGCACTTCTATCATTATCTATATCAGAAATCATCATATTTATTCCCAATTCAGCATTCATTATTTGCTTTTTACCCAATTGATTGAGGGGCAATTCAAAATTTATGACTATTTTATTCTTAGTTTTTTCACAGCTAAAAGTATATTTAACAGGTATTTCAGTAAGCTTTCTTGAGCTTCTAAAATCCCAAAGCGTGCATTTAACTACCTTTTTATCAAAATCTAAAAAGAAAAATTGCATCATATTTTTCCCTCCTCTTGTATCTGCAATAAATAATTCAGCATTATCTGATGCAGTAATGGTATCATCCGAGATTGATATTGATACAAAAAGAGAATTTTCGTTCCAAAACAACTTCGCTTGGGCCGAAACATCTTTTGGATTAGCAACATTGCCAAAAATATCAGCTAATAAATCTACTTTTAATGCCTTGTCAGAAAACGATTTCAAATGCGGTATTACTATACCTGGAATCTTAGTCTGTGCCAAAATCATCGAAAAAATACCAAAAACAAAAATCAAAATAATTTTAAATCGCATTTCTATCAATATTATAGTTTAAAAAGATTTAACACACGAACAACTAAACACAACCTAACTCAAAATATCTTTTACCACATGTCCATGCACGTCTGTCAATCTGAAATCTCGACCTTGATAAGGGAAAGTAAGTTTTTCAT
>REAG01000189.1 GCA_004294265.1 Cytophagales bacterium
AAAAAATTGAACATTTAAAAAATACGTATATTGGTAAGCAAACGGATGTGGTTTTTATATCAGCAACCGAAAGAAGTAATATAGAAGAATTACGGAATTTATTACTTAAAAAAGTAAAAGAACGTCATTTTGAAATATATCCAAACTATATTTATGATCCTGCCAATGATTGGCAAAAATTGGTGGATGATGCTAAATGAGATTTTGCTTTATATTCTTTTTAAAACTTTTTTGAATCATACTAATCGAATTTTAAAAAAAAATAGTAGTTTTGTATATTGATTCAAAATGAGAAAATACTTAGATTTAATGCCAGATATAATAAAACAATTAGTCAAATATGGACTGGTTGGCGTTTTGAACGTAATTATATATTTTGGATTAAATAACTTTTTAATAAAAAATTACGAATATTTCAAAGATCATCTTATTACGGCAAGCGTAATTGCGGGTGTAGTTTCCTTTTTTAACGGTTTGTTTTTTAATAGAAAATGGACTTTCAAAAGTAAAACCCACTGGGTGAGAGATGCAACCTACATTTCTATTATCTTTTTTACTTGCATGGTAGTTCAAAATTTGGTTTATGCAGGAATGATACTTTTTTATAAGGAAAATTATGATTTTGTTGCTCAAGAGCAAAATTATTTATTTTATGCACAAATTGCTGGCGTAATTACTTTTGCAACTTTAAATTTTACGCTTAACAAACTTATAACTTTCAGATCAAAAAAAGAAGAATTAGAACAAATTGAAAATGAATAACCCTTACTTTATCATAGATTTTGACAGCACTTTTGCACAAGTTGAAACGCTTGATGTGCTTTGTGAAGTTGCTTTAGCAAATATTCCTAAAATGGATGAAATTTTAGCCGAAGTTAAAAATATTACTAATTTGGGCATGGAAGGAAAACTTTCTTTGTCGGAATCATTAAACAAAAGAATTGCAATTTTAAATGCTAATGTTTCTCATTTACCAAAAGTAATTGAAATAATGAGCGAAAAAATTTCCTTATCATTTGTAAGAAATAAAAAATTTATAGAAGAATTTTCTTCTCAAATTTACATTGTTTCAGGCGGATTTAAAGAAGTAATCTTACCAATTGCATCTGAATATGGAATTTCGAGCAAAAATGTGTTTGCAAATACTTTTCTGACCGATATAAATGGTAATATTACTGGATATGATACTTCAAATCCTTTGGCTCAAAACAAAGGAAAAGTTTCAGTTGTGAAATCATTAAATCTTACTGGCGAAATTTTAGCCGTTGGAGATGGTTATACTGATTATGAAATTAAAGAAGCGGGTGCAGCCACAAAATTTTATGCTTTTACTGAAAATGTAAAACGCCAAAATGTAATGGATAAAGCGGATGCAATCACGCCAAGTTTTGACGAAATATTGTTTTTAAACAATTTGCCACGTGCTCAATCGTATCCTAAAAGTCGTATGAACGTACTTTTATTGGAAAATATTCATCCTGAAGCCATTAAAATGTTCAAAACGGAAGGTTATAATGTTGAAAGTATCAAAGGAGCTTTAGATGAAGACGAACTTTGTGAAAAAATCAAAAATGTATCTATTTTAGGCTTACGTTCCAAAACAAATCTTACTTCTAAAGTTTTAGAAAGTGCCAATAAATTGATTTCAGTTGGGGCTTTTTGTATCGGCACAAACCAAGTTGATTTAAAAGCTTGTCAGAAAAAAGGGGTTGCAGTATTTAATGCACCCTATTCAAACACTCGTTCGGTAGTAGAATTAACGATTGGTTCAATCATTATTTTATCTAGATTTATCATTCAAAAATCAAATTGGATGCACGAAGGTAAATGGGATAAATCTGCAAACGGAGCCCATGAAGTTCGTGGAAAAAAATTGGGTTTAATCGGTTACGGAAATATAGGAACTCAACTTTCAGTTTTGGCAGAAGCCTTAGGAATAGAAGTCTTTTATTACGATGTGGTTGAAAAACTACAACTAGGAAACGCAAAAAAATGTAAAACCTTACACGATTTATTAAAAGTTTGTGATTTTGTTTCCCTTCATGTGGACGGAAGAGCTATTAATAAAAATATGTTTGGCGAAGAAGAATTTAAAGTTATGAAAGATGGCGTTATCTTTTGTAACATGAGCCGTGGACATGTTGTTGAAATGAAATCATTGGTTAAGTATATTAAAAACGGCAAAGTAAGAGGCTGTGCCATTGATGTTTTCCCTGAAGAACCTAAAACCAATAACGAAGAATTTATAAATGAACTTAGAGGATTAGATAATGTAATTCTTACGCCTCACATAGGAGGAAGTACCGAAGAAGCTCAATTTAATATAGGTCAGTTTGTGCCAGGAAGAATTTTAGAATATATTAATGCAGGAAATTCTTACGGAAGTGTTAATTTTCCCCCTTTGCAATTGCCCGAACTTACAGAAGCCCATAGATTAATGCATGTACATGAAAATGTGCCAGGTATTTTGGCAAGTATAAATAACATTTTGGCAAAACATAATATAAATATACTTGGACAGTATTTAAAAACCAACGAAGCCATAGGATATGTAATTACAGATATTTCTAAAGATGTTCGACATGACAAAGATTTAGTTTCTGATCTTAAAAATATTCAAGGAACAATTAGACATAGAATGTTATATTAGGATAAAATTTTTTTTACTATTAAAAAACAAAAAAAGGTTTAAATAATTAAATTATTTAAACCTTTTTTTTAAAATTTACTTCAAAAAAAATATAGGATTAGCCTATTAGAATTTTTTAACAAAACTCATTTTGATTTTTGTCGTATTAATTTTTAGTTTAATAACAAAAAAATGAATGCATATATTGTTGCTGGTTTTCGATCAGCGGTAGGAAAAGCTCCAAGAGGTGGTTTTAGGTTTACACGTCCTGATGATTTAGCAGCAGATATAATAAAAGCACTTTTGGCGAGTTTACCAATGCTTGACCCCAAAAGAATTGATGATTTAATAGTTGGAAATGCCGTTCCTGAAGCCGAAGCGGGTATGCAAATTGGAAAGATGATTGCACTTTTATGTTTACCTCAAAATGTAGCTGGCATGACTGTCAATAGATATTGTGGATCGGGCATGGAAACTATTGCATTGGCAAGTTATAAAATTCATGCTGGAATGGCAGATTGTATCATAGCTGGTGGTGTAGAATCAATGAGTTTAGTACCATTTACAGGTTGGAAAACGGCTTTAAATTATGAAATTGCCAAAAATTATTCTGATTATTATTCGAACATGGGAGCGACTGCAGAAGCAGTTGCAAAAGAATATAATATTACTAGATTAGAACAAGACACTTTTTCATTTCGTTCACATCAAAAAGCTGCTAATGCTATTAAATTAGGCTTATTTAAAGATGAAATTGTCCCAATTTTAGTCAAAGAAACTTATGTGGATGAATCTGGAAAAAAGAAAACAAAAGAATATATAGTTGATACGGACGAAGGACCAAGAGCCGATACAAGTATAGAAGCGCTTTCAAAATTAAAACCCGTTTTTGCTGCCAATGGTTGTATTACAGCTGGCAATGCCTCTCAAACTTCCGATGGAGCGGCTTTTGTTATGGTTATGTCCGAAAAAATGGTAAAAGAGTTAAATCTTACTCCAATTGCAAGATTAATTTCAAATGTTAGCGTAGGAGTAGATCCTCGAATTATGGGAATTGGACCAGTTGAGGCAATTCCTTTGGCTTTGAAAAAAGGAAATTTAAAACTTACAGATATTCAATGTATTGAATTAAATGAAGCTTTTGCATCACAATCTCTGGCGGTTTGTAAAACTTTAGATTTGAACCATGAAATTGTTAATGTAAATGGGGGAGCGATTGCACTCGGGCATCCTTTAGGTTGCAGCGGAACTAAACTTTCTGTGCAATTATTTCACGAAATGAAACGTAAAAAACAAAAATATGGCTTGGTTTCGGCTTGTATTGGCGGTGGACAAGGAATAGCAAATATTTACGAAGTTTTTTAAAGAAAATATTTATTACTAAAAAAGCTTACAAATTAATTTTGTTAGCTTTTTTTTTGAATTAAAATTTGATAATTAAAAACTTTTTAATTATCAAACAACATCCAACTAAATCCAATATTTAAAAACGGACGCACAGAAGGATAGAGTGGACTTACAAAGTAGCCATTATTTTGAAAAAATGAGCCAGGCATAAACGCATTTATTTGATTCATTCTAGCAAAAACTCTTGTATTTTTTATTTTTACACTTATAAAAGCATCTATCAAAAACATATCTTTTAAATTAAATTCGTTTTGCAAATGAAAGAGCGAAAGCTCGGGTCGGTAAGCATCTCCAAAGTAACTATTACGATATTTAACATCTATTCCAATCAAAATTTGTTGTTTTCCTTTCTTTTTCAATGGTGCAATTCTGTAAAATATTTTTAAAGAAGTTATAAATGCAGGAACTCTATACACGTTTTCTAAATCTTTTTTGAATGTAAATCGGTTAAAACTTTCAAAATTAAATCCTCTTTTATTGGTAGATAAATTAACTTCTAAAGAATGTAAAAAAACATCTTTATTACTTTGCTTAGGAAGTGCTAACGTATCGAAGTAAACATAATTTTGAAGTAAATCGGATGTGAATTTAAAATTTGAATTTAAAAATCTTAAAAATTTATAATCAGATTGTATATAAAATTGAGTATTATTAATACCTTTAAAATCATTATTTTCCCAATTATACATATAATTATTGATATAATATTGTTGCATAGTTGGTGCATTTCTGATTGTTGAAATGCCAATATTAAAGAAATATTTATATTTAAAATCGAAAGAAAATAATCTTTCTCCTACATTTTTGGGTGCAAAAGTAGTTGAGTTTTCATACCCCAAACTTAAAATATGCTCTGCTTTTAATTTAAGAAAAGACTCGTTGTCGTTTAGTAAAAAACTTACCTCTCCACCCACATAGTTTTGCGTAATATTGTGCATAGCAACTGTATCTCCGTTCAAAAACATAAACTTTGAACTTGCCAAAGGTCTTGTAAAAATTTCAAATCCTCTTAAGTGTCCCAAAAAATCAGAACTATGTTGGGTTTTATTGTATTTCAAATAAGCAGTTGCGACTATATTTTTAAACTGAGTTTTAGCTCCTACTTTTTGTAAAATATTTATAAATTGATTGTTAAAATCAATGGCTTTAGTTTTTTTGTTTGTAGGATAAAAATAAGCTGTATCGGAATTTTCTTCACCTGTTTGTTGAACAATCGAAACTGCATTTGCAGCAAAAGGATCTTGATACCGAATTCGTTGGTTTCGATGGTCAAACTCATGAAAAATAGATAATTTCCCTTCTTTTAGCAAATCATATTGATGATAAAAATGCCATACAATTCTTCTATCTCTGTTGTAAATGCTGCCGTCTATGCGTGCTGGTTCAAGTCTTGCTTGCTGCGAAGAAAGCCTTCCGCTCCAACCTGCAATATTTGCTGGCACTGCATTATCTCTTAAATTTGGATCTACATCAGTGCCTGCTTTAGGGTTAAATCTGTCCATTCCGCCTTGTTCATTTTGTTTATGCACGAAATAAGTGAAACTGCCCATAAAATGATATCGTTCGTTTTTTGATTTTCCAGAAGTAAAAATCTTAAAATCTTGATTGGATGCTAACGCATCATTACTTCGTCCGCTTTTTCCAAATTGTTTGTTGCTGTTGAGCCTTTGATAGCTAAATCCTACATTCCAAAAACGATTAACATTACGAGCAAATTCTGCAAAAACTCTGTTTTCATCACCTGTATTAGCTAAATATTCAAATCGTGTGTAAGACGATCGAGTATTAAAATAGTTCAATGTTTTGGGTTCTGTAAAATAAGTATCAAAAGTGGTAAACCCATTTTTAATACCTAATTCATTATTTTTGATGTAAAATACTGGTTTAGAGGCTGTTCCAAGTAATCCTAAGTTTTGATAAATATTGTTGTTTTTGTAAATATAATTGTAGTTATGAACGTCCGATATATTGGTATCAATCTTAAAATAATTATATTCATTTCTATAATTTCGGTTTTTAAAAACCGTAATAATACTGTCTTTTTTGAACGAAGATAAAGTATCAAACGCAATTATTCTATTTTTAACTAATTTCATTGAATCTGTCAGTAAGCTATCTGCCAAAAACATAATAGAATCCGTTTTATAAATAAAAATAGAATCTTTGTGATAATAAGTAAGTTTTGAAGTATTTACAATGTTTTGATTAAACATTTTTGTTGTATTGCTGCCATACAAAAACTTTACAGTATCGTTTAAAACCTGTGCTTTTGTAAGTAAACTAAAAAATATAAAAAAGAAAAGAAATATTTTTTTGTAGAACATTTGAAATGCGAAATTAACAAATATTTTGAACCGTTTTAAAAATCATTTTCTGAAATTGTGTTTCATTTTCCAAAAAATAAATTTCTATTGGAATATAAAAACATGGAATATCTTTCATAAGTATCTCATAGTCAGTATTTTTAAGTTTTACCATATCTTTTTCGGTAGTAATAAAACATATATTATTATCAAAATATTTATCATTATATTTTATTATTTTTTCTATATCAGATAATTTATAATCATAATGATCTTCATGCAAGATGCTTTCAATCACTTCAAAATTATTTTTTACATATTGTAAAAATGGTTTGTTTTGAGCTAAACCTGCCACTACAATTACTGAAGAATTTTCGTTTAAATCATACTTATTTCCATAAAATTGAATTGGATTACTATATTTTAAAGAGGTAAAAAAAATGGGTTTCCATTTTTTTTTAACATGATTTGCTAGCTTTAATTTAATATATTCTTTTTTATAATCCAATTCGTTAGGGCATTTAGAAATAATAATAATATCAGCACGGTTAAGCCCAGAAATGGGTTCTCTTAAATTACCCATAGGAAGTAATAAATCATTAAATATTAATCTATTATAATCAATCAAAAGTATATTTAATTGAGGCTTTACACCACGATGTTGAAAGGCATCATCTAATAAAAAAACTTGTGTTTCGGGCTTAATTGACAATAAATGGGGGATAGCAATGGCTCTTTTTTCGCCTACTACTACATGAATTTCTTTTTTAAATTTACTATAAAACTGAAAAGGTTCATCGCCAATTTCTAAGGGTGTTGAAAGTTCGTTAGCTAGTAAGAATCCTTTAGTTTTTCGTTTATAACCCCTACTTATAACTGCTACTTTTATTTTGTTTTTTAGCAAACGAATCAAATATTCTATGTGGGGCGATTTTCCAGTACCACCAACTGTAATATTACCAACTGAAATAACAGGAATATCAAAGATTTGAGGTTTAAATGAGAGTAATTTTTTGTCATACAAGTAATTACGAATTTTAATTACACACCCATATAGTATGGAAATTGGAAAAAGTAAATACCTAAATTTTGAATTCAAATTTATTTTTTTTGCAAATTAAATCATTCAAAAAATATAAATAGAATAAAACTTAAATTTTAAAATTATTTATAAATTATTAATCCCAAATGGTTTTTTTATAATTATTTCAGATTTAAGTTTATATTCGCATTAAAATTTTAAAATTTCAAATCGAAATTTTTAGTTCTAACATGAAAACTGCTATTATAACAGGTATTACGGGTCAAGATGGTTCATATTTAGCACTATTATTAGTATCTAAAGGATATAAAGTTATAGGAACTACTCGAAGTTATAACCAAAATAGTAAAGAAAAGCTTAAATATTTAGGAATTGATAATCAAGTTATTATTGAAGAATCGGATATGTCTGATGTATTTAGTACTATTAAAATTATTACTAAATACCAACCTGATGAAATTTATAATTTAGCTGCTCAAAGTTCAGTAAGTTTGTCGTTTGAACAACCCATTGGAACGCTTCAATATAATATAACCTCGGTTTTGAATATTTTGGAAGCAATTAGGATGGTAAATTCAAAAATTAAGTTTTATCAAGCTTCAAGTAGCGAAATGTATGGAAAAGTAAAAAAACTACCTATTACAGAAGATACTGCTTTGCATCCGCTTAGTCCGTATGCGATTTCAAAAGCTACTGCCTTCTGGACAGTTGTAAATTACCGAGAATCTTACAATCTTTTTGCTTGTAATGGCGTTTTGTTTAACCACGAATCGTATTTGCGAAGCAATAACTTTTTTGTAAAAAAAATAATAAGAGAAAGTATAGCGATTTCTAAAAATAAACAAGAAATTTTAAAAGTTGGAAATATTGATATAAAGCGAGATTTTGGATTTACACCTAATTATGTAGAAGCCATGTGGTTGCTTTTGCAACATCCTACAGCCGAAGATATTACAATTTGTTCAGGCAAATCCATATATTTGAGGGACATTATATATTATGTGTTTGAAAAATTAAATATTCCAAAATCAAAAATGATGGTGGACGAAACACTTTTCAGACCTGTGGATATTGAAGATATGTTTGGAGATAATTCTAAAGCAAAAAATGTGATTGGCTGGAATTATGATTTAGATTTTTTTGCCGTGTTAGAAATTATATTAGCTGAAGAATTAAAGAATTTTAAAGATTAAAAATTTGAAAATAGCCATTGTTCAAGATGAGTTAATTAGAATTGGAGGAGCTGAAAGGGTCTGTTTATGTTATCATTATGCTTTTCCAAATGCAGATTTTTATACGATTGCCTATAATCCAAATGGAACTTTTGAAGAGTTTAAAAACTTTAAAATCAACACCAATTGGTATTCTAAAATTGCCCAAACACAAAAACAATATCAAAAATATTTTTTTCCTTTAGGAATACTAGCTGCTCGCATGTTGGACTTACGGAATTATGATGTTGTAATTCAATGCGGTACGCATTGTTCAAAGTATGTTCAGGTTAGTAAGAATAGCTTGGTTTTTTCTTATTGTCATACTCCTTTTAGACTTGCGTGGCAACCTAATTCTTATGCTCAATATATTGAATCAAAAGGATTTAATAAATTTATTTTTAATATAATAATCTACTTTCTTAAAAAAATAGATAAATATTTTTCAAAAAGAACAAATTTTTATATTACAAATGCTAAAGAACCTTTAAACAGAATTTTTAATTATTATAAATTTAAAAATGAAGTAAAAATAATTCCGCCTCCTGTAAATATTTCTCAATTTTATATTTCTAAAAACCCAAAAGAATATTATTTTATTGTTTCTAGATTAGAATATTACAAAAAAGTACATTTAGTAATAAATGTATTTAATAAATTAGGGAAAAATTTAATTGTTGTAGGAAAAGGCACACAAGAAGAATATTTAAAATCGATTGCAAAATCGAATATTACTTTCAAAAAAGGACTTTCTGAAGCTGAATTAGCCGATTTGTATGCCAATTGCAAAGGTTTTTTGATGCCACAACACGAAGATTATGGCATAACTCCACTCGAAGCAAATGCTTCGGGCAGACCCGTAATAGCTTATGCCAAAGGCGGAGTTTTGGAAACCATGATTCCATATACAAACAATGAAAACGAGTGTACGGCTTTATTTTTTGAACATCAAACCGAAGAAAGTCTTACAAATGCAATTTTGAAATTTGAAACTTTAAATTTTAATTCCCAATTTATAAGAAAACATGCAGAAAAATTTGATGAACCCATTTTTGTAGAAAAAATTAAAAACTTTGTATTAGAAAAAATAAAACTACATCAATTTTAAATGTTAGTTTTTTCAATTTATATTAAATTTTGCTTTGCAAAATAGTAATATTTTTAAATAAAATTACACTATAATTTATGAATTATTTAGTAACAGGCGGAGCAGGATTTATAGGTTCTCATTTGTGTGAAGCACTTCTAAAAAGAGATGATAAAGTAATATGTTTGGATAATTTTGATGACTATTATTCCAAAACTATTAAAATTGAAAATGTAAATCATCTGAAAGAAAACGCTCGTTTTCAGCTCATTACAGGCGATATTTGTGATATTGATAACACTATTGATTTGTTAGAAAGCAAGAAAATTGATATGGTTATTCATTTGGCTGGCAGAAGTGGCGTAGGGCGTTCTGTTAAAAATCCAATTGATTTTATAACCGTAAATACCAAAGGAACTGCTGCAATTTTAGAAGCTATAAAAGAAGTAGATATAAAAAAAATTGTTCATATTTCTACCTCAAGCGTTTATGGGCAAAAAGAATATGCCCCATATTTTGAAACAAGTGAGCTAGGACAGCCTTATTCGGTTTATGCCGCTACAAAGCAATCTGCAGAACATTTTGTGAAAATGTACCACCACTTGTATGGTATTGATGCCGTTGTATTGCGTTTATTTTCTGTTTTTGGACCCAAACAACCTCCCGAAAGTGGAATTTACCAATTTGTAAAAGCTAATTTAAACCAAACCAACTTATCTTTATATGGTGGAGGAAATATAGAAAGGGACTATACTTATATTGATGACATTATAGATGGAATAATTTCAAGTATAGATTTCTTGAAAAATAGTAATAAATCTGTTTTTGAAATCTTCAATTTAGGTAGCGGTCAATCCGATTCTATCAACGATGTTTTGGAAGTTATCGAATCTATAACAAATAAAAAAACGCATACAATAGAAAAAAACATAAGAAAAGATAATCTTTTCCCCTCTTTTGCTAATATAGATAAAGCTACAAAATTATTGAATTATTCACCAAAAGTTCCTTTTAGTTTAGGAATTAAAAAAACCATTGATTGGATTGAAAGTTTAGAAATTAAATAATTCGATTCGTAAGAATTTGGCTATATTTTTAAAACCTAACAATTATTTTATAAGAGTATTTTTAAATATTACTTTTACAAATAAAACCTATAATTTCTTTATAGATATTTTTAAATCTTAGATTAGAATGTAAATTTGCAAATATAAAAAGTACTAAATGCAAGATATTATTATTATAGGGGGTGGAATTGTGGGTTTAGCTACAGCTTTCAAGTTAAAAGAAACACAACCAAATTTAAAAATCACACTTGTTGAAAAAGAAAACGAACTTGTTAAGCATCAAACGGGTAATAATAGTGGTGTTATTCATTCTGGTCTTTATTACAAACCGGGTAGTTTGAAAGCCATTAATTGCATTAATGGCTATAATATGTTGCTCGAATTTGCAGATAAACATAAAATTAAATATAATTTATGCGGAAAAGTGGTTGTTGCAACTCGAAAAGAAGAACTTGATGGACTTGAAAATTTATACAAAAGAGGTATTGAAAATGGATTAACAAAAATAAAAAAACTTTCAGTACTGGAACTTAAAGAAATCGAACCGCACGTAAACGGTTTGGCTGGTTTGCATGTTCCTTACACAGGAATTATTGATTACACCGAAGTTTCCGAAAAAATGGCAGAACTTTTTAAGTTGGCAGGCGGCATCATTCATTTAGGTCAAAAAGTAATAAATATTAAAAACAATGAATCAACATCTATTGTTGAAACCAGCTCGATGAGTTTGGAAACAAAATTAATTATTAACTGTGCGGGTTTATATTCCGATAAAATTGCTGCTATTAATAAAGAAAAAATAAATATAAGAATTATTCCGTTTAGAGGAGAATATTTCTTACTAAAACCAGAAAAAAGACATTTAGTAAAAACATTAATTTATCCCGTTCCAGATCCCAATTTTCCTTTTTTAGGTGTTCATTTTACGAATATGATAGATGGAAATGTTGAATGTGGACCTAATGCTGTTTTTGCATTTAAAAAAGAAGGGTATAAGTTATTTGATTTTGATTTTCAAGAGTTTTGGGAGTCCATTACTTGGCCAGGATTTCAAAAAGTAGCAATTAAATATTGGAAAACGGGCTTAGGTGAATACAAACGCTCCTTTTCAAAAACTTCATTCACTAAAGCTTTACAAAGATTAATTCCAGAAATTCAAAAAGACGATTTAATCCCAACCCATGCTGGCGTACGAGCCCAAGCTTGCGATAGGGAAGGCGGTTTGTTAGACGATTTTGCCATTATTGAAGACAAATACATTATTAATGTATGTAATGCACCTTCACCAGCGGCAACTTCTTCGCTATCAATTGGAAAAACAATTTGTGAAATGGCACTAAAAAAACTAAAATTTTAGTAATATATATCTATTTATATTTTAATTTTATTATAAAATTATGTCAAAAATTTCATTAAAATATACGACAATATTAGAGTATATTCTTACTGTTTTGATTACAAAGTTGGCTTTTGATTCTTTAATGTATTTCTTGCCAGTAGTAGGAAGCACAAAAAATCCATACATAGATGTTTTGATTGGAATGATTTTGACAATATTTATTTTTTATCCTGTATATGGTTTAATTCATAAAATGGTAGAAAAAGTTTCTAAAAAGATAATTCAAACCGATAAAAGAAAGAAAATAAGTCAATATACTTGGATAACTGTTGGTTTTGTGTTTGTGTTTGTGTTTATTTTTGCAGGATTTATGAAAATAAAACGTAATATAAATGTATTTTATGAATTAAATAATTTCATATTTTAACATTTAATTATATAAAATAGATTTTATAATTGTATATATTAAAAAATATTTTAAAATAAATGAAAATTAAAAATTAAAATTATTAACTTTGCATCCCATTAAAAAAAAACCTTTTTAATATCATAAATGCCACCTTCAGTAAAGTTATATTCAGGTTCAAATTCATTATATCTTTCAGAGAAAATAGCGAAAGCCTATGGCGATAAATTAGGTTTAATTACACAACAAAGATTTTCAGATGGCGAAATGTTTGTAAGTTTTGATGAATCTGTTCGAGGAATGGAGCTTTTCTTAATTCAATCTACTTTTCCATCAGCAGATAATTTGATGGAATTAATGATAATGATTGATGCTGCAAAGCGAGCTTCTGCTAAATATGTTACAGCAGTTGTTCCTTATTTTGGATATGCAAGGCAAGATAGAAAAGATAAGCCAAGGGTTGCAATCACTGCAAAATTAGTTGCTAATATTTTAACTGCCGCTGGTGCTGATAGAATTATGACGTGCGATTTACATGCCGGGCAAATTCAAGGTTTTTTTGATATTCCTGTAGATCATTTGGATGGCTTAGCATTATTTATACCTTATATTAAATCTTTAAATTTAGAAAATTTAGTCATTGCATCACCTGACGTAGGCGGATTGATGCGAGCTAGAGGTTATGCAAAAGTTTTAAATTGTGAATTAGTTGTAATAGACAAACACCGAAAAAAAGCCAATGAAATTGCATCAATGCAATTAATTGGAAATGTAGAAGATGCCAATGTAATCATGATTGATGATTTGGTTGATACAGGCGGAACTATTTGCAGAGCTGCTGCTTTATTAAAAGAAAAAGGGGCTAAATCAGTAAGGGCTATTTGTACACATCCAGTTTTATCTGGAAATGCTTACGAAAATATTAAAAATTCAGAATTAGAGGAAATGGTAGTTTCGGATACTATTCCTTTAAAACAAGATGGAAACAAAATAAAAGTTATATCGGTAGCTAATTTATTTTCATTAGCCATCAAAAAAGTTCACGAACACGGTTCAATAAGTTCATTATTTATATAAATAATAGTTAGTTTAATTTAGTTAATTTTCAATCAATCAATCAATTTTAAAAAATGAAGTCAGTAGAGATTATAGGGTTTAAAAGAGCAAGTCTTACAAAATCGCAATTATCAGCTTTACGTTACGAAGGTAATGTGCCATGTATTTTATATGGTGGAGGTTTAAATATTCAATTTATGTCACCAGCAGCACTTTTTCGTGATTTAGTTTACACGCCAGAAGCCAAATTTGTAGATTTAAACATCGAAGGAACCGTTTATAAAGCCATCAAACAAGAAGTTCAGTTTCATCCAGTAAATGATATGCTTTTGCATGTAGATTTTCTTTTGCTAGAAGAAACTAAGCAAGTTAAAATGGATATTCCTGTAAAATTATCAGGAACACCAGCTGGTGTTTTAAAAGGTGGTAAATTGGTTCAACGTATGAAACATGTTCCAGTAAAAGCTTTACCAAAAAATATGCCTGATGTGATTGAAATTGATGTTACTAGCCTTGAAGTTGGTAAGTCAGTGCGTGTTTCAGATATTGCAGCAACTAATTTTGAAGTATTAAAATCAGCCGCTGTGCCTTTAGCAGGTGTTGAAACAACTCGTGCAATGAAAGATAATGCAGCAGCTGCATCAGCTCCTAAGAAATAAATTTAATTTTAAATTTTATTTTAAGCCCATGAACGATTGTTTATGGGCTTTTTTTGTAATTATAGAAGAGAATTATTGATCAGAAATAGAAGAGAATTATTAATCAGAATCAGTAAAGGCAATTTAGTAATTTTTCATCGAATTATAATAAGTTTGGCTTACCTTAAAAATACAATTAAAAATTAAATCAATTTTATTTCCTTTCCTTTCAATTAAATTAAATTGAGTCCACTAAATATTTATAATTAAATTTTTAGAAAACCCCTTTCTTATTTCCCCAATGGGGAAATAAGAAAGGAATTGTAATTATTTATTGGACTTTATATAAATTGTATTAACTTGACGTATATTTAGGCTTCCCTTTAAAATTCATTTTTTCTTCTTAAAATTCACTTAAAAGTATCTTTATTTTCAAATTAAAATTTTTAAAATAACTTTCAATGAT
>REAG01000190.1 GCA_004294265.1 Cytophagales bacterium
ATTCTTTCACAGCAGTTAGAGTTACAGATTCAGGTGTTGGGATGAAACCCGAAGATTGTTCTAAACTTTTTGGGGAAAACCATTTTACCAAATCCGGCACTCAAAATGAAAAAGGTACAGGATTAGGATTATTACTTTGTAAAGAATATATTGAGGCCAATGGAGGCACTATTGAAGTTTCGAGCGAATTAAATAAAGGCACAACATTTGCATTTACGCTAAAAAATTCGGATAATCGCACTCAAAAAAAATAGAAAGCCATTGTACAATATGAAAAAATTATTCAAAATAAGTGTATTATTTTTTATTCCATTTTCATTATTTTGTCAAAAATTACCTGTTTCAATCGAAAAAACTTCTTATGTAGATACCAATAATCGATATTTTCATAATTTATATCTACCCGTTTATTTATATTTATCGTTTTCGCCTGATGTGCAGCCAACACAAATCTCCACAAAAGATTACGGAAACAAGCCAAATCCAATGGCTCCTTTTTACTTTAACAAACACGGAAAACACTCTATAAATTACCAAACTAACGAATCTGACAAATCTCAAACGGTTGACTTTGTGGTTTATGCAGACGGTTACAGCCCAAAAACAGACATAAAATTTGATGGAGGAAAGCCATATTCTTGCAAAGATAAAATATTTTATGCCAATAATTTAGCAGTTAATCTTTATTCTGAAGATGATATGTCGGGCTTATCTGCAACTTTTTATTCTTTAAATTATGCCGATTTTAACGAATATAGTGGCATTTTAACTTTCGATAAAGAAGGCGAATACGTATTGCAATATACAAGTGCAGATAACGTAGGAAATGTTGAAAAAATACATAAAAAAACTTTTTCGATTGATGCAACTCCACCAAGCACCTATCATAATGTAATTGGAGTGGCTGAAGGAAATGTAATTTCTAATAAAACAAAAGTGTATCTAACCAAAGAAGACGTTTCTTCAGGTATTCAACAAACCTATTATCAGTTAGATAAAAGTCCTTGGCAACCTTACACAAGAGGTTTGATTCCAATTTCTACACTTAATGATGGCGACCATATTTTGCGTTATTTTTCTGTTGATAATGTTGGAAACAAAGAAAATGTGAGCGAATATGCTTTTTATCTTGATAAAACTTCTCCTATTATGGCAGCAGATATTATTGGAGATAAATTTATTGTGAATGAAAGAGTTTATTTTTCGGGCCGAACAAAAATGAAACTTACTGCCGTTGATAATAAATCAGGCGTTAAAGAAGTGTTGTATTCTATAGATAAAGATAAATTTATAAAATATACCGATCCATTTTATTTGCCTAACAAATCAGGCGATCATATAATAAAATATTACGCACTTGATAATATGGCAAACAAAGGAATTGGAGAAGATAACACTGCATACGAGGAATATACCCACAATTCAAGTGTAGTTTATGTGGATTTATTAGGACCTAAATTAGACTTTGAATTTGAGGGACCAAGGTTTAAAAAAGGTAAGAATATATTCATAAATAAAAACACTAAAATCAGACTTTCAGCCACAGATTCAGAGTCTGGATTAAAGCAAATTACATATTCAATAAATGAATCTAAAGAAGAAATAAATTACGCTAAACCATTTGAAATTGCTTCAGAAGGCAGAATAACTTTAAACTTTTTTGGTTACGATAATGTAAATAACCGAAATATTAAAAAAACAAATTTTATTGTAGATAACGATGGACCTGAAGTAATTTCAACTTTTAGTATTTCTTCAACCAAAGAAGGCGAAGAAGAGCTTTATCCCTCATATTCTATTGTTTATTTGGCAGCAACCGATGATTTTATAGGAAACGATTACATAACCTATGCAGTAAATGGAGGCGAAGAATTACCTTACAAAGGAGGAATAAAAGGTTTTGAAAAAAATAAAGAGTATATAATTACTATCAAAGCTGTTGATAAATTAGGTAATAAAACCGTTGAAGAATTATCTTTCAAAACTGATAAATATTAAACTTATTATTACTATTTATAAATACTATAAGTTAGACATAATTCTTTTTGAAATTATATTATAGAATAGCTCATTTAATTTCAAAACACTCAAAAAACTTCGTTTTTTGAGTTCCTTTCCCCTTGGATTCTGAAGTTTCGTAGCAGAAATTGGTTAAGGATGGGGATTTGAAAGAAAAATTTAAGTGTGCTTTACTATTATCTAAATTCATTTTACAGATTCCCAATCACCTTTTTTTAGTAATAAAAAAGCATTTAATTTCGTATCCCAAATAATATCATCATATAGAAAATCAATGATTTTGGTATTTTTAGCATCCACCAATCCATATTTTCCAAAAAGACGTGTTTTGAAAAAATTAGGTTTTAATTCAATACAATCTTTATAAAATAGGCTCATTAATTCAATTCCATTCTCATCAAAAATACCTGATTTTCCTTTTACGCTTACTAAATATTTATTTGTAAATGTTTGAGAAACTGTTTCAAATTGTGGTTTCTGAATTTCTTTTCCCGCTTTATTCACAAAACCCCAAAGGTTATTTTTTCTTACCAAAGCACTTCCCAAATTAAAATCCTTAACTTCATCGTAATATGGCGAAACTATTAGTTTTTCGGCTGTATTTACAAAGCCCCATTTATTACCAATTCTGATAGCAGCAATTCCGTTTGAAAAATTTCTACATTCATCATATTGTGTAGAAACCACGATTTGTCCATCTGTATTTACAAATCCCCATTTTCCTTTATGCAACACTTGCGAAAATCCGTTTTCGTAATCTAAATACTTTTCGTAAGAATAATTCATTCTCACTTTTAAATTTCCATTCATATAAAAAATAGAATAAAAATTAAATTTATTTGTTAAAATGATTTTATCGGCATCAAAAACTTTTATTTTTGTAAAAATAGCAGGAATAATAGGTTTTAAATCAGGCGACAGTAAACCTAGCATTTCATTTTTTATAATCTTGAAATAACCGCCAGAGGCAGGAATTATTTCTTCGTAGCTAGGACTCACAACTTGATTTGATTTTGGAAGATAAAAACTCATATTTCTTGATTTTTTCAAAATCCAAATACTATCTGTGATTGGTAATATTTCTGAAAATGCAGGATTAATAACCCACTTAAAGTTTTGATTGATTACACCCCAATAAAAACCGATTTGAATAGCTGCAAAATTACCATAAAAAGGTAATATTTTTTTGAATGAAATATCAGAAACTTTTTTTTCTTTTAAATCTATCCACTCAAAATTTTCTGCTTTTTTAACTACAAAACATCCAAAAGCATAATTTCCTATTTCTGCATATTGTGTTGAAATTATTTGGTTACCATTCGAATCAAAAATTCCCCATTTTTCATCAATAATTTTTAAAGCATTAAGCTGATTATGGGCATCAATACTTTTTAAACTTACTTTAAAATAATTTAAAGTATCGCTTAAAATTTGATCATAAACAATAGGTAAAATATTAATACCATTAGCAGAAAATAAACCCTTTTTATTATTTTTTGTTACTATAAAATTATTTTTTTTGAAATCAATATTATCATAATCAGGAGCTATTATATAATTTGATTTATTTAAGTCATAAACCCCATATTTATTATTTAAAACTGTAATTATCCATTTTTGATTAGCAGCTATAATTTTATCTGTGTTTGGAATTATAGTAATAATCTTTCCATTATCGTTTGATAATTCCATTTTATTTTTCATTTTTCCTAAAATTATTCCATCAGAATTTTTGAAATTAGTATAATTAAATTTTGAAGCTATTTTACCTGCATTTGTTACTAAACCTGAACCTGTATCGGTTTGAATTACTATGTAATTATTATCAAATTTTTGCCATTGAACAAAATTTGATATTTGGTTTTGACTTCCGTTTTCATCAAACCATTTCCAACGATTATTTTTAGTTATTTTTCTAAAAATAATACTATTTTCAAAATCAATATTTGATTTTTCACTATTAATTTTAAATTGCTTTACAGTTAGGTTTGTGTCGATTGATGCTGTTAAAATAATTCCTTTTGTGTTATTCCAAACCACTATTGAATCTTGAAAAAAACTTAATAATTGAAAAATAAGTAATAAAAACATTTTTATAAATAAAAAAGGTGAGATATTTTTTTAGTTAAATTTGATTCTTAAAAATAAATATTTCCTTATTATTTTTTTAGTAAGAATATTTACTAAGTAAATCGTTATTTTGTTGTTTATGCAAAAATAAACATTTTTTTAATGATTTTTTTTAAAATAATTGTTAATCACGTTTTTTTTATTTTAGTTTTTTAGTTTGTTTTTTTTGAAGTTAAAATATATACAAAATTAATTTTAAATATTACTAAATTTGTTGGAATTTAAAATAAAGTTTATATTTGTAAAAAAAAAATGACTAACGAATCAAAAGTAAAAGTAGGAATAATAATGGGTAGCAGCTCTGATTTGTCAATTATGAAATCTGCAGCAGAGGTGTTGGATAGATTAGATGTAGCGTATGAAATTACAATTGTTTCAGCTCATCGAACGCCCAAAAGAATGTTTGAGTATGCCGAAAATGCCGAAAAAAGAGGCTTAAAAGTTATTATTGCAGGAGCTGGTGGTGCTGCTCATTTGCCTGGTATGGTTGCCTCTTTGAGTATTTTACCTGTAATTGGCGTTCCTATAAAATCCTCAAATTCGATTGAAGGCTGGGATTCCATTTTATCCATTGTTCAAATGCCAGGCGGAGTTCCGGTCGCAACAGTTGCGTTAAATGGAGCCAAAAATGCTGGTATTTTGGCTGCACAAATCTTAGCAGTTTCAGATGACCTTGTACTTGAATCTTTAAAAAAGTTTAGAAATATGCAAAAAGAGGAGGTTGAAAAAACAGCTCAGGAAGTAGAGAAATCGTATGCAACTAAGTAAGTTTTTTATATTTATTACTTTTTTTTCTTTTGCTCAAACTGATTCAATATTAAAAGTTAATGAAAAGTGCGTTAATTTTGGATTTTGTTTGCCTGATTCTGTAAGAAATTATGATGTGATTCTTATTCATACTTCTTATTGCGTTTCAGTAAATGATAGTTTTAATTTAAATTGTATTATTAAATCTTACGAAAAATACGTAGTCGCTGCCCATTATATCATTGATAGAGATGGAGTTATCCACAAAATGGTAAATCCTGAACAAGTTGCTTATCATGGCGGAAAAGGAAAGCTACCTGATGGAAATAATCAAATTAATTCAAGATCTATTGGCATTGAGTTAGTTAATACAAAATATACATTTCTTACTGAAAGTCAATATGGTTCGTTGTTGAATCTTGTAAATTTCAGTATGAAATCAAACAAAATAAAGTATATTTTAGGTCATGATGATGTTGCACCCATTCGAAAAACTGATCCTTGGAATTTTGATTGGAAATATTTTAAAAAATTACTTAAATCTGATTCTACTTTAGTTTGGAGAAATAACAAAAAATAAGATTTCAGTATTTTAACAAGGAATTTTATCAATTCTAGTCTTGTGTCTTCCTCCCTCAAAGTCAGTATTCATAAATTTAACAACCATAGCTAAAGCAAGATCTAAACCAACAAAACGAGCCGGAATTCCAATAATATTTGCGTCATTATGTGCTCTAATAATACCAGCAATTTCTTCATTCCAAGCCAACCCAGCTCTAATTCCTTGGTGTTTATTTGCTGTCATTAACATACCGTTTGCAGTTCCGCAAATTAA
The DNA here is from genome assembly GCA_004294265.1 of Cytophagales bacterium. GTDB lineage: Bacteria > Bacteroidota > Bacteroidia > Cytophagales > UBA9547 > REAG01. The sequence goes on from REAG01000190.1 coordinate 5,732, forward strand.
AATACCAAATTCAAAATTTCCTTTTTCGATTCCTTCCGATAATGGATGGGCAAAATCTGAATAATCGCACGATGCATCACTATTTGTGCCAAAATTTTCAACTTCGTGTCCTTGTTTAGTAAGAAATTCTATAATTGAAGTTTTGTAAGAAATTCCTGCGTGATCTGATCCTATGGCAATTTTCATGGTTATTTTTTTTACAATTAACGTAAATATTTTATTCTCAACCAATTATTTTTTAAATTAGTTCTATAAATAGATTAATAAATATTTACAATTATACTTATATCAACTATTTTTTTACCTAAAAGTAAAAGTTATCTAAGATTTTGTATTTATAAGACTTTAAATAATATGATTTAGTAATAAATATAGAAATTATTTTTCTTCTATAAAATTACTTATAATTTTTTTTGAGTTTTCTAAAGTTATTGACAATTCATTATTTTCAAGTATTATATCAAATAATGGCATAAATTTAATTTCTTCTTTTGCTTTAGATAATCTTTGGATTATTTTTTCTTCAGCATCTGTGCCTCTTCCTCTTAACCTTGATTCTAAAATTTGAAAATCAGGAATTTTTACAAAAATTGAAAGTGCTTTTTCACCAAAGTATTTTTTTAAACTAAGCCCACCTTTTACGTCAACATCAAAAATTACATGTTTTCCTGAATTCCAAATTCGCTCAATTTCTGTGGTTAGAGTTCCATAGTAATTATTTGTATAAACCTCTTCCCATTCTATAAATTCTCCATTATCAATTTTTTTTTTAAAATCTTTTGCCGTCAGAAAGTAATAATCTTGTCCTTCTATTTCATTGTTTCTTTTTTCTCTAGAGCAAGCGGAAATTGAAAAACTCAAATTATTTAACTCTTCTAAAAGATATTTTACAATAGTAGTTTTGCCTGAGCCTGAAGGGGCTGAAAAAATGATAGCTTTGCCTTGTGTTTTCATAAAGCAAATTACGAAAAAAATAATTAAAAATTAATCTAAAAAAATAAAAATTAATTAAATATTTCAATATTTCAATATTTCAATATTGATGTGTTTTATTTATTAATGAATTAATTAGTAAATTTTAGATTAAATCAAAATTTGTAATTTTTTCTTTAATTCTCTATTTTCGGCTTTCAATTCTTCTAGTTCTTGTGTTCTGATGATTTCTTTTCTAGCTGACTCTTCTTGTGTTGCCATCAATTCTTCCATATTTTGTCTTAATTCCTCTTCTTGTGATTGCATTTGCTCTGAACTAGATTGCAAATCATCTAGCAACAATTTCATTTTTGAATTACTTGAAGAATAAAGTAAAACTGAAGCCAAATTTTCGGATACTTTTATTATAAAATCTATTATGTGACTTTCATATTCATTAAAAGTTGCTAATTCTATTATTCCTAAAACCTCTTCTTCTACCATCAATGGAATAAAAAGTAAGGTTTTTGGTAGTGCTTCACCCAAACCAGATGTTACTTTAATGAAGTTGTCTGGAATTTCTTTTAAATGAATGGGTGCTTTTTCTTTGTAAGTTTGCCCAACCAAACCTTCACCCGGTAAAATAGATGTTTTAATAAATTTCTTTTTTTGATAAGCATAACAAGCAATCATTTCCAAAATTCCTTGTGGAGAATTGTCAGATTCTTTTTTATACATATATATTGCACCTTGGTTTGAATTTGAATAGGATACCAATTGTGATAAAAAACTATCAACAAGCAGTAATAAATCGTGATTATTTTGACGAATTATATCAGCAAATTTTGCTAAACCTTGATTAATCCAAAATCTTTTTTCGTCTTCATCTTTAAATTTTTGTAGATTTTTTTTCATCTCTAAAAGCGATATTCCCAAAATATCTTTCTCGCTTACTGGATTATATGTAGATGAAAACTCACCTTTACCAATATTTATGGCAAATTCTGATGCATTTTTTAAATTCCCAACTAAAATATTTGAAGCCGAATATATTTCACCAATTTCATCATTTGAAGTAATTTTTGCTTCAATTAGTTCGCCTTGAGATATTTTTTGTAATAATTCAACAATATTTTTAATTGATTTAGAAATGTATTTATAAATATTATTCCACATTAAAAGACTGAAAACTATAATCAAAAATGAAATAATAATAATAATTAAACTTAATCTGTTAGTTTGAGCCAATATTTCTTTCATGTGCGTTTCTTTGTTTGCTAAGTATTCTCCAAAAATTCCAAATGACCTCCAATAAACTTCAAAATATGCTGGTATAATTTTATTTTCTACTTGAATTTTTAATTCTTTATCATATTCTTGAAAATCAATGTTTTGATTTTTATATTTGAAATTATAATTCATATCATACAATTTCAAACATTCGTTTTTAAAGATAATTAATCTTCTTGTCATTTCATTATTGTTAACATTAATATCGATGTTTAGTGTATCACAATGTAATTTTATGGTATTTCTTTCATCTAAGTAGCTATTCCATTTTGTTATAAAGCTTCCTTTTTCTATTGTGTCTTTAGTGAAAGCAGCATATTTAATAATTCCTAGCGCATCATTTAATTCCCCTATAGATGAAAATTGTAAAGTCATTGTAGGTTCGTTGTGCTTTAACAAATCATTTAAGCGATTACGAATTTCTCGGTTTTGAAAAAAAACAAAAACTGCAAAACTGGCTAGGAATAAAATAATTAAAAATATAACTATCGTTATTTTGCCTTTTATTGAAAATATAAATTCTTTAACCATTCCATAAAATTAGAAATAAATTTATATCTTAAAAATTTTTTAAAATAAAATATTATTTAAAACACAAATTATCTTAATATTGAAGTAAAATTATCAATTTTTGTTTCATGTTTCAAAATTTAAGTGCATTAAAAGTTCTAATAATAGGTGATTCTATGTTGGATATTTATGATTGGGGAAAAGTAGAAAGAATTTCGCCTGAAGCGCCAGTGCCAATTTTTAATATTACTAGCACCGAAAATCGATTTGGAGGTGCTGCAAATGTGGCAATGAATATCAAAAGTTTGGGAGCAGTACCCGTTTTGTGTTCTGTCATTGGAAATGATATTTCAGGTAATATTTTTTTAGATTTATTGGAAAATCAAAATTTATCAAAAGATGGAATTTTTCAAATTATAAACAGACCTACTACAACTAAAAGAAGGTTGATTTGTGGCTCACAACATATTGTTAGAATAGATCACGAGAACGAAAAGCCACTTTCTGAAGATGATAATCAAATTTTAATTAATAAAATTAAATTACTTTTAGAAGACTGCAAAGTTGTATTATTTGAAGATTATGATAAAGGATTAATATCCAAAAATTTAATTTTGGATATTGTAACATTGTGTCGAAAAAAAAATATTCCAATTACTGTTGATCCCAAAAAAAGAAATTTTCTAAACTATCAAAATGTTACTTTATTTAAACCAAATTTAAAAGAATTAAAAGAAGGATTAAAAATTGATTTTGATAACACAAATATTACTGAAATAACAGAAGCGGTTGTATTATTAGATCAAAAATTACATGCTGAAAATTACTTAATTACACTTTCCGAAAATGGTGTTTTGTTATTTTCAAACGGAAAATCTTTTCACATTGCGGCACATGTCCGAGAAATTGCGGATGTTTCGGGTGCTGGAGATACAGTAATTGCTGTTGCATCTATTTTTTTAGCTCTCGGTTATTCTCCTTTAAAAGTTGCTGAAATGGCCAATCTTGCAGGTGGATTGGTTTGCGAACATGTGGGTGCGGTTTCTATTGACAAAAATATTTTGATAGAAGAGGCTTTAAAATATCAAATTTTATCCTAATGTCAGTATTAAAAAAACTAGCAGGACAAACTGCTATTTATGGCTTAACAACTATTGTCGGACGTTTTCTTAATTTTTTGCTAACTCCTTTACATACCGCAGTTTTATTGCCTGCCGAATACGGAATTGTTACTACGGTTTATGCCTATATTGCGTTTTTAAATGTTATTTTTACTTATGGAATGGAAACCGCCTATTTTAGGTTTGCTACCAAAGACGAAAACCAAGATTATAAAGTATTTTCAAATGCTTTCTTATTGATTTTATTAACTTCCTTACTTTTTTCAGGATTTATTTTTCTTTTTTCAGATTTAATTTCTTCAATTTTGGGATTAAACGAAAGTTCAAATTTAGTAAAATGGGTTGCTGGAATTTTGGCTGTTGATGCCATATCTGCCATACCTTTTGCTAAATTAAGGCTTCAAAAAAAGGTTTTTCAATTTTCGGCTGCCAAAGTAACTAGTATTTTTATTAACATTATTTTAAATATATTTTTCTTATATATATGTCCTGCCGTGTTCAAACAAGAGTTTTTAGAAAGCTGGCAACCTTTTGTCAATCAGGTATATACGCTCGAAAATCCATTAAAATATATTTTTATATCTAATTTAATAGCCAATTTAATTTTTATACCTTTTATAATTTCTACTTTTAAAGATTTTAAATTTCAGTACGATTTAAAGCAATTAAAACTAATGTTTATGTATGCTTTTCCAATTTTGGTGATGGGAATTGCAGGCACAACCAACGAAATGTTTAGTAGAGTAATGCTTGAAAAATTACTTCCTGTAAATTTTTATCCGCAAATGACCAATTTGGAGGTTATGGGTGTTTTTGGAGCTTGTTATAAAATGGCAATTTTTATGACAATTTCTATTCAAGCCTTCAGATTTGCCTCCGAACCGTTTTTTTTCAGTCTAGCAAATGATAAAAATGCACCTGAATTATATGCCAAAGTAATGCACTATTTTGTGGCGGCTTGCATGGTTATCTTTTTGTTTGTGGCTCTTAATGCTGATTGGATTTCTGGATTTTTAATCAAAAATCCTATCTACAAATCTGGATTAAATATTGTGCCTATATTACTAATTGGAAATGTTTGTATGGGCATTTATTTTAATTTGTCGGTTTGGTATAAACTTACGGATAAAACGTATTGGGGAACTTATATTACAGTTTCTGGTGCAATAGTTACAGTTATTCTTAATTTTGTTTTAATTCCTAATTTAGGTTATATGGGATGTGTTTGGGCTTCTTTATTCAGCTTTTTCGGAATGGCAACAGCAAGTTATATTTTAGGAAAAAAATATTATCCTATTCCTTATAATCTTACACTTATTCTTGGTTTTATAGGATTTGGAATTTTATTATTTCAATTATTAAACTATTTTCATTTCTTTATAGGGTTTTCGGGTTTTCTATTCAATAATTTTTCTATTTTGATTTATATTTTGATTGTTGGATTTTGTTTAAAAAAGCAAAAAGTTAGAATATAATAAATTAAAATTTACAAAAAATTCAAAAAATTGATTGTCAAAAATTAACTATTTATAAAATGAATATCGTTGTAGATTTTGGTAATACTTCTGTTAAAGCCGCTATTTTTGATGCCAATAATTTGATTGAATATTTCCCTAATCTTACTTCTGTTGAGCTTTCAAGAGTTATTAATAATCATTTGGATTACAAAATACTAATATCCTCTGTATCAAATGATTCAACCCATTTTATAAATCTGATTGAAAATAAATCAAGACTTAAAATTTTAGATTTTAATACTAAAATTCCTATTACAAATCTTTATGAAACGCCTCAAACTTTAGGAATGGATAGAATTGCTGCTGCTGTTGGTGCATTTACTCATTATCCGAATGTCGATTGTTTAGTTATAGATGCTGGAAGTTGTATAACTTACGATTTTTTGGATAAAAATGGTCAATTTCATGGCGGGAGCATTTCTCCTGGTATTTCGATGCGATATAAAGCCTTACAACATTTTACTGCAAAATTACCTTTATTGGATGATAGAAGTTTTAAAAATTTAATTGGAAAAAACACCAAAGATGCCGTTAATATAGGTGTTTTGAACGGAATTGTTGGAGAAATGGAGCATATTATTTCAGAATTTAAAGAAAAATATCCAGATATTTGTATAATAATTACAGGTGGAGACGTTTCATTCTTTGAAACTACAATAAAACATAGCATATTTGCATTTCCAACTTTGGTTTTAGTTGGTTTAAATACAATTTTAAATGGGCTTGAAGCTTAAATATCTAGCAATTATTGCTTTTCAGTTGATTACTTTTCAAATCATGATTGCACAATCTGTGGATTTGAGGTCCAAAAACGACAATGTTGTACCCTCTCCTTATGGTCAATTAGGCTTTGGAGATATAGATCACGTGGCAAGTACACGACATGCAGCTTTAGCAAACACAGGAATTGCTCTCCCAAATATTGGTTATGTAAATATGATAAATCCTGCTTTAACTGCTTATAATAACCAAAATGTAATTTTTGATGCTGGAATCACAGTTCAACACATCAAAATTCAAAACAGCAAAGAAAGTCAATATAATACAGGAGCCAATTTTCATTATTTTAATATTTTATTTCCTGTAAGTTCAAAATTTTGGTCTAGTTTTATAGGTTTGGCTCCTATGAGTAGTGCAAATAGTTCGTTTCAAGAGAAAATTCATGTGCAAGGTTCAGTCAAAGATACGCTTTATCAACGCTCTAAAACTGCGGGTGGTTTAACAAAGTTTTATATGACTCACGGTTTTAAATTGCCAAAAAACTTTGCTATTGGAGTAAATTTTAGTTATGTTTTTGGTAATATTTCTCATTCGGATGTTTCAAATATTGATCAGAATTCCTTTTCGATATATAAATCTAAAGAAGTTTATAAATTATTGGATATGAATTTTGGCTTATCATATTATAAAAAAATAAATGAATCACACCGACTGTTTTTGGGGTCAACTTTTGGGTTTTGTACTGATTTAGGTTCAAAAGATAGTTTGTCATTAACTCAAAATACTTACAGTTCTCAAATAGAAAATTATGTGCCGCACTATAATTATACTACTTCAAATAGCGGTAAAGTAAACGTAGGTTTACCACCTAAAATTGGTTTTGGAATTGCCCTTGAAAAAAGTAATAAATATAATATTGCACTTGATTATACTTATACCATTTGGTCGAGAATGGCAACTTTTACAAACGATAAATCTTCGTTTTCGGATGCACATAGAATTTCTTTAGGGGCGGAATTTTTACCTAATCAAAATGCACTTAAAGGATACCTTAACCGAATGGTTTATAGAGCTGGAATATTTTACCACGCAACTCCTTATTTTATTCAAAATACTAAAATAAATGAGTTTGGAATAACTGCTGGTGCAGGCTTTCCACTTGGTAAAAGTATGCTTTCAACTCTCAATATATCATTTCAATTAGGGCAAAGAGGAACTATTTCTAATAATTTAGTAAAAGAAAATTATTTTAAAATATTCTTAGGTATTAACATTAGTGATCGTTGGTTTACTAAATATAAATTAGATTAATTTTGGGATTATTGAAGTTTATTCAAAGTTGTTTTTAAGTTATTATTGAAACCTTTTTCTATTAAAAAAACATTAATTTAATGAATTTATCTGTTGCAATTACCAATCAAAACTGGTTTTACAAAACTATATTTAGCATAGTAGTTTGAAACTTAAATACAAAAGATTTCATCTACATTCTTTACAATGGATAGCGAAAACTATCAGAAAGGTAAGTAAAAGATAATTAATTGTAATATACAGAATAAAGTACATATATTTGTATAAAATGAATTTATAATTAATTTTTGTTTATACAGATTTCAAGTTTTAAATCTGATTATAGATAGTCAAATTAAATAGATTAAGCAGATAAATAATTTGGTAAAACAATTCAAAAAAACATGAAAAGTAGAATTCTATTAATAATTGTATCGCTTGCTTTTACGCTTCCAACATTTTCTGTTGACACCCCTACATGGTTTGTTACAGCCACAGATACTTCTAATTACCATCATTGCTTTGTAGGTAATGGAAATGTTGGTATAAGAACTCATAAAAGTGGCTTAAAAACCAATGAAGTATATATTAATGGTCTTTATGATTCAAAGCCTGGAGGATATCTTACGTTAACTAATTATTATAAACCTTTAGACATTTCGATTTTTATTAAAGACAAAGGCGAGGTGGTTTTTAATAAAGAAGTGAAGGATTGGCAACAAACCATTCAATTAAAAGAAGCCATCTTATATACTAGCTATACCTATGGAGGTAAAATAAAAATAAAAACTCGGTTAGCAGCACTTAGAAATAATCCGATGAGTGCAGCAAGTAGTGTAGAAATAGAAGCATTAGAAAATGTGGAATTAACGCTCTCAAACCAAATTAACTTACCAGATAGAAGTGATATTACTAATAATTATAAAACAGCTACAGGATTTAAGAAGTATCAAACAGTGCCTGTCATGTACACAGTATTACCAAATCTGTCTGGCAATGGATGTATAGCTGGTGGAAATGCTTATTATTTTTCTTCTCCAAGTCAAGAATTGGAATATACCAATCCTAGTAAAAACAGTCAAAAAGTATCATTTACCATTAGCTTGAAAAAAGGGCAAAAATACACATTTAGTATCGTGTCAAGCTTTATGCACAATGGATTTACAGATGAACCATTTAATGATGCCATGCGCACCTGTGCTAGAGATTATCATTATGGTATTGAGCATATTTTTAATCAACATAAATTGAAATGGGAAGAGTTGTGGCAAAGCGATATTGAAATTGAAGGCGATGATATTTCACAAAGAGATGTAAGGGTGGCTTTATATTCTTTATATTCTTCAATAAACGAAGGCTCAGAGCTTAGTATACCCCCTTGTGGAGTTTCTAGTGATGCATGGGGTGCCCATATATTTTGGGATACTGAGCTATGGATGTTTCCTCCTATGTTAGTTTTGAAACCTACTTTTGCAGAATCAATGTTAAAGTTTAGGTTTAATACAAAAGACAGATGTAGAAAAAGAGCTTCACAATATGGCTATAAAGGCATTATGT
>REAG01000191.1 GCA_004294265.1 Cytophagales bacterium
AATAAATAATTACAATTCCTTTTTAACTTTTCCCCATTGGGGAAATAAGAAAGGGGTTTTCTAAAAATTTAATTGTAAATATTTAGTGGACTCAATATATAATAAATAAAGTTTAAGTAAAATACAAAAAAACACCTCTTTTGGGGTGCTTTTTTGTATTATTGAATCTAAGTTTTTAAAAGTTTGATTATTTCAAAATATTTATTTAAAAGTTGGAAAGTAAAACTTATAATACAGATTTTATTTTTTATTTTTTTTATAACAAAATAAGTTTTGATTAACCTTTTAATAATAGTATTTTTTTTATTTTGATAATAATCATTTAGGGTTTTTTGTTTTATTATTTTTTTTAATTATTTTTACTTTTATGAAAGCGAAATATTTATTTTTAACATTCGTCTTTATTTTTTTTAAAACCTATTCCCAAACGGATGAAGAGGCAAGAAAATGTGGTTCTTTAAAACAAAATAAACCTTTGTTGTTTTCAACAAATTCTAAAAAACTTAGAACCGAGGCTTCTACTGGTGTTTTCAAAATTCCTATTGTTGTTCATGTTATTCATAATGTAGCAGACGGAACTATTGGGCAAGGTTCAAATATTAGTTACGAACAAATTATATCACAAATTGAGGTTTTAAATGAAGATTTTAGACGAAAAACGGGCACAAACGGGTTTAATTCTAATGCAGTGGGAGCAGATGTAGAAATTGAATTTCATTTGGCAACTATTGATACAAATTGCACTCCTTTTAGTGGAATTACACGGCATTATTACAATAAAAATAGTTATAATGCAATTTCGGATGATATTTTAATTAAATCGTTTAGTTATTACCCAACCGAAGAATACCTCAATATTTGGATTTGTTCGCTTTCGGGAGGTACGCTTGGAATTGCTACATTTCCTGAGCAATCTTTCCTTGAAGGAATTAATGAAGCTCAACCAGACGACACAAAAGATGGTATTATTATCAATCATAAAGCTTTTGGAAGACAAATTGGATCGGCAAGTAGTGGAAATTATAATTTAGGACGAACAACTACGCACGAAATTGGGCATTGGCTAGGGTTATTGCATATTTGGGGAGATGATTTATGCGGAGACGACTACTGTAATGACACTCCAACTGTTCAAGGTTCTAATGGTTCTAGTTGTGATTTGAAAATATCAACTTGCAACAATCGTCCAGCAATGATTGAAAATTATATGGATTATTCGAGCGACCGATGTATGAATATTTTTACTTTGGAACAAAAAAACAGGATGAGAACAGCTCTTAATAACTCCCCAGCTCGAATTGCTCTTGCTAATTCTAAAGCTCAAAATAAATATATAGTTTATGAACTTCCTTACATTGAAGATTTTAATAGTTCAACAACATTAACAAGCATAAACTGGTCGCAAACGACTACATCGGCAGGATATAATTGGAATATTAATAATGGTTTAATTACTTTAAACAATGCCCTTTCAACAACAGGTTTTGTTAATTCGCTGACTACTCCGTTTTTAAAATTACCTTTTTATAACCAATCAAATTATGTACTAACTGTAAACTTTACCACCAAATATCCTAATCTTTTGCAAACGGATAGCCTTGTTTTGAGTCAATACATGGGTTGCAATAAACCAAAAAAATATATTCAATCTATATTTGGGTCAGATTTATCGAGTTCAGACACTTTTAAATCTCATTCAATTACTATTAGTGGCTTACATAATTTGGAATATATAAAATTTCAAATTGAAGTATTTTCAAAAGGTAAATCACCCATTGAATTAGATAATTTTAGTGTTCAAACGCCAGTTAATAATTTAAGAAATATTGTAAAGTTAAACAACGACAATAACGGATTAAAATTGTCATATTTAAACAAATCAAATGAAATTTTAGCATTTTTAAACGAAAATAACAATGAAAATATAACATTTGAAATCATAGATATTTTAGGTAAATTAGTACAAAAAAATGAATTTGAAATTAATTTAGAAAATAAATATACAATTAGATTAAATCAAAATCTACGAGGCTTATTTTTAGTGAAATCATATTCTCGAAGTACTATTTTTTATTCAAAAATCTTAATTCTTAATGAATGATTTTCGTAGGAGCTCCATTTCTACGTTATGTTTTGATTGCTATTGCAAGCATACTTTTTTCGATTTATAACTTCGAAATTATTGAGCAAATTCCAACAGAATATTTAATTTACAGCTTAGTTTTATTTTGTTTCTCATTTTTTATTTTTTCAAAAAAACGCACTTTAATTTCAACTATTGGTTATTTAATTATTTCAAATATCTTTATTTTAACTGTAAAATTTAAAACTGAAACCAATGATAGTCAGCATATTTCAAACTGCAAAGAAAAAATAGATTTTTATAAAGGTAATATTTCAAACGAACCTGAACAAAAAGATAAAACTTTTAAATATATTGTAGATATTACTGAAATTAAAACAAGTCAAGGTTGGAAAAAAGCAAGTGGTAAAGTTTTAACTTATATTTACAAAGATTCAAATACATTAAAACCATTGTATGGCGATAATATATTATTTGCAGGAACGCCCGAATTAGTAAGTTTGCCACGAAATCCAGGCGAATTTAATTTAAAAAGATTTTATAGCTTTAGGCAAATATTTCACACCAAATTTCATTCCTCAAAATCTGCTTTATTGATTGATAATCAAGAAAGTAACGCACTTTTGGGCATTGCAATAAAAATACGCTTTTGGGCAGAACAATTATTTTCAAAATACATAAAAGCAGAAAGGGAGCGAAAAATTGCGTCTGCTTTGATTCTAGGAATTAAGGGGACTTTGGATTGGGAAATTGCTCAAGCCTATTCCAATACTGGCACAATGCATGTGTTGGCGGTTTCGGGTTTGCATGTAGGAATAATTTATGGAATTTTAGTTATTTTTTGTTTTTGGAGTAAGAAAATTAAATATGGCAGATGGATAAAAGCGGTGTTTTTACTTTTTGCTTTGTGGTTTTATGCGCTAGTTACTGGTTTATGTCCTTCAATTTTAAGGTCTGTAACGATGTTTTCTTTTATTATAGTTGCAGAAGCTATCAATCGAAAATCAAATATTTATAACATATTAGCTGCTTCATGTTTGTTTTTATTGGCATATAATCCATATATGATTATGGAAGTAGGATTTCAACTTTCTTACTTAGCTGTGATTGGAATTGTTTATATTCACCAATTATTATATCAATTAATAGATACAAAAGAATGGAATTTTAATTACTTTAAGTATGAAAAGCTAAATATTTGTGCCGAATATTGTGCCGATTGGGCTTGGTCTATAAGTTGCGTTTCGGTGGCGGCACAATTAGCAACTTTTCCGCTCGGAATTTTATATTTTCATCAATTTCCTACTTATTTTATTATTTGTAATTTGGCAGTTATTCCAGTTGCAATTGGTATTATGTGGATTGGTTTGGTGTTTGTGGGGCTTTCTTCGGTAAGTTTTATAGCTATATTTTTAGGTTCTTTAATAGAAAAGTTAGTTTATTTTATGAACAGTTTTATATTTTTTACAGATGAGTTGCCATTTTCGGTTTGGAGCGGTTTAAGTATAACCGTTTTTGATACTTGGCATATTTATATTTTAATTTTTGTAATATTTGTGTGTATTGAAAGTAAAAAATTTATTTGGTTTTTTTCATCTGTTACTTTATTTATATTTTTAATGATTTCTATTTCTTTAAAAATTATTGAATCTAAAAATCAACATAAAATTACGGTTTATGCCCTAAATTCTGGCTATGCAATCGATAAATTTGTTGGCACAAAAAGAGAAACTATTATTGATGCTGAAACTAAATCAAGTGCCTCTAAAATGCAATTTCATATTTTGAATAATAGATGGAATAATTTAGTGAGTACAGAACAAAACAATTCTAATTTAATTCAATTTTATAATAAAAATATTCTTTTTGTGGTTAATCAACAATCATATTTTGTATTTTACAAAAAAGAAAAACATGAGAATAATATAAAATTTGATAACGAAATTTGTCTTAATAAATATGCTAAAATCAAGTATGATTCTTGTCATTATACTTCAAAAATCGGTGCTTTTACGAAATCATTGCTTTGATGTTATTTCTTTGGATTTTTCCATTTAGGTTGAATGGAATATTTGTAATAAATACTATTTTTTTAGGTCTATAATATTTTTGTAAATTATTGTTTAGAGAATTATTTATTTTGTTTTCAAGTTCATCACTTTTTTTAGACTCTATTACTAAAACTAAAGATTCTCCCAATAAATTATCTTTTATTGAAGAAATAAGAAAAGGTATTTTTATATCATTTTGAATAAAAATTTTAGTAATTTCTTTTTCTAAAACTTCTGGATTTATTTTTATGCCACCCGAATTGATTATAAAATCATTTCTACCAATCCACTTAAATCTTTGATTATCAAGTATTTCAACAATATCTGTGGTTTGAGTCCATTCATTATTTGTAATATTTGACTTTATTTTAATGCAATTATTTTCATCTTTACCGATTTCTACACTTGGAAAAGTTTGATAATAATCGGTTTTATTTTCAGTATTTAAAAGTTTGATTGCAAAATGTGAAGCAGTTTCCGTCATTCCAAAAGTTTGATAGACAGGTACTTGCAAATTTTCTATATTTATTATTAATTCTTCATTTATGTTAGCACCACCAATCAAAATGGCTTTATGGTTATTTAAAAAATTTATTCCATTATTACTTTCTATTATTTTTTTTAGTTGCAAAGGAACATAAGAAGCAAAATCAATTTTATGGGTAATATTTACTATTTTTTCGGCTTGAGGTTGAGACAATAAAAGTGATGCATTTGCATTCAAACATCTTATAATTTGCATTTTAGCTCCAATAAATGCTATATCTAGACATAAAAGTAGAATGTCATTACTTTTTATTTTCAAAAAATCTATAGTGTTTTGTGCAGATAAAAGTAATTGATTTTTTGTAAGAAATATTTCTTTTGGTTTAGAAGTTGTTCCAGATGTTTTAAAAGTAAAAGTTTCTTGGTTTTGAAAATTAATTAAAAATTCATTTACATTTTTGAATAGGTATAACTCTTCATTATCATTAATAATTTTCATATTTTATTATTAATTTAAAATTTTTTTAGCATTTTTTACTTTTATTACATTTAATTTTATAATTTTATGACAAATTTGACCTAATATCCAATGATTACAATAAAAAAACAAATTAAATATTTTTTTTTAGTACTAATTTTTTTCTTTACGACTTCCATTTTCGCTCAAGAAGTTATTTGGGCAGATAAAATTATTGATTATACAGATCGTTTTCAATTAGAAAACAATTTTTCAGAATATGCTTTAGGTTTACCTTCGATTTATCCAAGTTCTAATTTGGATGATCCTCATGATCCTTATTCAGAAGGTTACTTAGTTCATTTTGAAAATACAAAAAAAGAAAATATTTTTCAAGTTGGGTTTCCAAAACCTTTGAATGCTCGTCAGATATTAATTGGCGGAATTTTTAATAAAGGAACAATTAAAGAAATTTATGCTATTTTAAAAGATAATGCTCAAAAATTAGTTTACACAAACTCAGAGTTACCTACCTTAAAAAAATTTAAGTCTTTTTCTACTTTTATGCCACTTAATACAGTTTATGGTTTAAAAATTGTTTTGGATCATAGTAAAATTAATGATTGGAACTTGATTAAAGGAATTGGTATTACAAACGATGAAAAACAATATAAAATTGAACCAAATTTTATAGAAGATACTACTCACAAACATAAAAAAGAAATTGTTGGAGAAAATATAAATAGTAAGGATTGTTTTGAATTTAGTCCAAAAATTTCTCCTGATGGCAAATCCATGTATTTTGTAAAAGAATGTGAAAACCAAATTGATCAAGATATTTGGTATTCTTCTAAAGATAGTTTAACAGGCAAGTGGACAGAAGCAAAAAATGTAGGGATGCCCTTGAACAACAAAGGACATAATTTTGTAGCCTCTATTAGCCCTGATGGACAAACTTTGATTGTCGGAAATCGGTATAATCCTGATGGAACTGAAGCCGGTGATGGTGTTTCGATTGCTCACAAAAATATAAATGGAGAATGGTCTAATCCTGTTCCGATTGATATTCCCAATTATAAAAATAAAAACGACCATTCTAATTTCTTTTTGAGTTCTAGCAATGATGTACTTTTGGTAGCAACTCAAGACGATAATAGTGTAGGCGATTTGGATTTATATGTTTCACTTTTTAACAAAAGAGATAAAACTTGGTCGGAATTAATAAATTTAGGTAAAAGAATAAATACAACTTCTTCTGAAGATTATCCTTATTTAGCGGTTGATGGTAAAACTTTATACTTTAGTTCTAAAGGTCAAATAGGTTATGGCGGACATGATATATATGTATCTACAAGATTAGATAATTCAT
Source organism: Cytophagales bacterium (assembly GCA_004294265.1). Taxonomy (GTDB): domain Bacteria; phylum Bacteroidota; class Bacteroidia; order Cytophagales; family UBA9547; genus REAG01. Next base: position 6,447 of record REAG01000191.1, read on the forward strand.
GGCAAAATTGGAGTAAACCTCAAAATTTAGGTCCTTTTGTAAACACTAAAGCCGATGATAAAGGTTTTAGCATTGCAAGTGAAGGCGATCATGCCTATTTTAATTCGGCAGGATTTAATTCAGATTTACATCACATGGATATTTACCGTATAGATTTGCCAAAAATATTACATCAAACTCCAAGAGTTTTGTTGAGCGGTGTTTGCATGGATAGCAAATCAAAATCACCATTACGTTCGGTTATTACAATTAAAGATGAAAACGATGAACCAGTTGCTTTTTGCTCAACCAATCCTAAAACAGGTTCTTATTTAATGTCTGTACCTCATGGAAAAAAATATTCTATTCAAAGTGAAGCCATAGAATACTTTAAATATAAGGAAGTGCTAGATTTTTCAGGTAAATTTGAGAAAATTGAAAGTGTAATGAATGTTGAAATGACTGCTTTTATAGATACTGGCATGGTAATGAAAATTGAAAATATTCAATTTGGGTTTAGTGTAGCCACTATTTTGGAGGAATCTTACGAAAGTTTGAATAAAGTAGCTGATATGATGAAACAACAATCAAGATCCGTTTTCGAAATTGATGGACATACTGATAATGTGGCATCGGCTGAATCTAATCAAAAACTTTCTGAAGATAGAGCAGCTGCTGTTGTAGCTTACTTAACTCAACGAGGAATTTCTCAAAACAGATTTAAGAAGAAAGGTTATGGAGAATCAATGCCTATAGCATCTAACGAAACTGAAGCTGGACGAGCTTTAAACAGACGAGTAGAGTTTAAAGTATTAGAAAAATACGCTTTTGAGGCTGAAAAGAAAAAGATGCCTAAAATTACTAGATTCTCAAGTAATAAAAAGAAAAAATAGTTTATAGTTTATAATTTATTTCTTTATTTTAAAGTTGATTTATTTTTAATTAAATAATATAATTATTTTTTTCTTATAGTAAAAGTAATATCATTTATAATAATATTACTTTTATGTTATTTAAAAATTGTTATTAAATCAAATATTTGTGTTTAATAAGGTTTAAATTAAATTTGTTAAAATAAAATAATTCAATTGCCTTCAGTTCAAATTATAACCAAAAATTTAAAGGATTCAGTTCCTGGAAAATATATTTCAGAAATGCTTTCTGAAGATGAAATGGTATTAAATTTAGGACCACAACATCCTTCAACACACGGAGTTTTGCGGCTCGAAGTAGTAACAGATGGCGAAACTATTGTAGATGTAGTGCCACATTTGGGCTATTTGCACCGCTGTTTTGAAAAACACACAGAAGCTCTTACTTTTCCTCAAATATTACCTTATGTTGATCGTTTAGATTATGTTGCAAGCATGAATAACGAACACGCTTTTGTGATGGGCGTTGAAAAAATGTTAGGAATTGATAAAGACATTCCTCCAAGAGTAGAATATATTCGGGTTTTGGTGTGTGAACTAAATCGGATTGCCTCTCATTTTATTGCTATTGGTAGTTATGCTATGGATATTGGTGCTTATACGCCTTTTTTGTGGCTTTTGAGAGACAGAGAGCATATTTTAAGATTATTAGAATGGACAACAGGAGCTAGAATGTTATATAATTACATTTGGATTGGCGGTTTATATTACGATATTCCAGTCGGATTTGAAGAAAAAGTATTGGAATTTATTCGATATTTAAAACCAAAAATGAATGAATTACAAATTTTGGTTGTCGAAAATAAAATTTTTATTGATAGAACTGCAAATGTTGGTGTTTTGCCCATGGATTTAGCCATTAATTATGGTTGCACGGGTCCCGTTTTGCGTGGTTCGGGCTTAAAATTTGATTTAAGAAAAGTGGATGCGTACTCAGTTTATCCTGAAATTGATTTTGATATTCCGATCGGAAAAGGAAAAATGGGAACCGTTGGCGATTGTTGGGATAGAAATTTTGTGCGTGTGCAAGAGTGCCACGAAAGCATAAAAATTATTGAACAATGTATAGAAAAATTACTAAAAGAACATAAACGAGATAAAGAATTTAATCCGCAAGCCCTTGTACCAAAACGAGTAAGAATTGAACCAACGGAGTTTTATGCACGTTCGGAAAACCCCAAAGGTGAATTAGGATTTTATTTTAAAACGGAAGGTAAAGGCGAAAAGCCTTTTAGATGCAAAGCCCGGGCATGCAGTTTTCATAACCTTTCTGTAATTCACGAAATTTCAAAAGGAGCTTTATTATCGGATTTAATTGCCATTATTGGCTCTCTTGATTTTGTGATGGGAGAAGTTGATAGGTAAAAATGAAAAATTTTAAATTATATTATGAGAGAAAAATGAAAAGATTCAGAATTATTTTAATTCTTATATAGTCTAATAAACTGTTATAAATTCTATAATGTACTTACAAAATAGGGATATTTTTACAAAGTGTGACTTATTGTGGAGTTTTTGGTAACCACAAGTTACTTCGACTGTTTCAAATTGATTGGTGACACTTTTGGTTAAAAAAACAAAGTAAGCTCATTTCTTTTTGATACAATTCCAGAAAAATTATTTGTGATTGTGTGTTTTGAAAAATAAAAACCAAGAATTTTCCTTAAATCCTTAAGCTTTAATAGTATTTTCTAAGAACTTAATTCTAAAAATTCCCTAAATCCGCAAGCCTTAAAAATATAACCTGAATAAATTTGTTTGATTTATGAAAATAATTCTTTTTATAAATTTAAACATGATTTTTTTAATTTTTATTGTATTTTTGAATAGATAATTTAACAAAATGAAAAAAATAGTTTTTATTTGTCTCATTCTTACTTTTTATACATACGCTCAAAAAGGGGGTTTACCTTTGGCAGATGAGTATTACAGAGCGGGAGAGTTTGCAAAAGCTGCCTCAATATATCAAAATTTCACGGAAGATCCAAATAAATTAAAAGAAATATATGATAAGTATTTAGTTTGTTTGAGCAAAATAAAAAACTTTGAATCGGCCGAAAAACTAATTAAAAAACAAATAAAATTAAATCCAAACGCCACAAATTATAAATTGGATTTAGCAAGCCTTTATCAGAATAATGACAAGCAAAATGATGCAAACAAAATTATAGATAAAATAATTAAATCTTGTAAAGAAGATATCAACTTAGTTACTGAAACGGTTGAAAATTTATCAAAAAAAGGATACACTGCAACTTGCAAAACTATTTATTTGAACGCTCGAAAATCACAAAAAAATGATTTTTTGTTTGCATTAGAGCTTTCAGAAATTTATAAATTAGAAAAAAATACGGATGAAATGATTGCCGAGTTAATTCGAGTTTTATTAATGAACCAAAATGACAAAGAGTTTTTGAAATCTAAATTTCAAACTTATATTACTTCAGATGAAGAGTTTAGTAAGTTTGAATCAGAAATTATAAAGCGAAGTCAAGAAGATCCCAATCAATATCTTTATAATGATTTATTACTTTGGATTAACTTACAAAAAAAAGATTTTTATAGGGCTTTCATACAAGCAAAAGCATTAGATAAATTACAAAAAATGCAAGGATTTAAGGTTTTTGAAGTAGGTAAAATTGCATCCGAAAACCGTCAATACGAGCAATCAATAGAGATTTTTGATTATCTAGTGCGTGAATATAAATCATCTTCCGTTTATCCGCAAGCCCAAAAAGCTAAAATAGAAACCAAAGAAAATTGGATAAAAAATACGTATCCAATCATTACAGCAAATATACGAACTTTAGTAAGAGATTATGAAAATCTATACGAAGAATTTGGTAAAACCCAAGAAGGTTTTGAGTCGGTCAGAAACCGTGCATTATTATATGCTTTTTATTTAGATAGTAAAGATACTGCTACTTATTTATTGCAAAACATATTGAATCAGCAATGGTTAAAACGAGATTTTCTTTCGCAGTGCAAAATGGATTTGGCGGATATTTATTTGCTTAAAAACGAGCCTTGGGAGTCAACTTTGCTTTACTCTCAGGTTGAAAAAGACCAAAAAGAAACACCTTTAGGGCATGAATCAAAGCTAAGAAATGCAAAACTTTCTTACTACACTGGTCAGTTTCAAATTGCACAAGAACATTTAGACGTTCTTAAACTTGCCACCACACGAGAAATTGCCAATGATGCTATGGATTTAAGCCTTTTTATAATTGATAATACTGGTTTGGACGATGACAGCACCCATCAAGCACTTTCGGAATACTCGACTGTGGAACTTTTGCTATTTCAAAATAAGTTTTCTAAAGCTCAAACAAAACTTGATTCCATGGTTTTGAAGTACAAAGACAATACCATTGAAGATGAAATTTATTTTCTTCAAGCTAAGCTTTATCGAAAAACTGGCGAGTTTGAAAAAGCTATTAAAAAACTAGAAACTATCGAAAATCGCTTTAAAACAGATATTTATGGCGATGATGCCGCTTTTATGTATGCCGAAATTATTGAGCAAAACATGAAAAACACCGAAAAAGCTGCAGCACTTTATAATAAGTTTATCATTGATTTTCCATCTAGTATTTTTACTTCCGAAGCCCGCAAAAGATTCAGATTACTTCGAGGAGATGCTTTAAATTTTTGATTTAAAATTAATTGCTATTTTAACGATAATTATTACTATTTTTCTCCTTTTAAATTTGAAATTATAAATTCCAAATAAATGTAATTGTTTTTAATTAGAGCAATTATTGTATTTAAAAACATATTTTAAAATGTAGAAAAAAACTTTTAATATAAAAAATTTAAAAATTTTGTTTTAAAAATTAAGTAAATTTAATAATTTTAATTTACTTTTACACAAGATTATTACTTACTAATGCGATTTCAACTTTCGATTTTATCTTTATTTTCATTTGTAATTTTTGCTCAAAATACACAAACGATTAGAGGTTTGATAACCGACAAAGAGTCTAAATTTCCATTGATTGGCGTTACAGTTGCTGTTATAAATATAGACCCAATTATTGGTACAACAACCAATGAAAACGGAGAATTCAAACTCGAAAACATACCTTTAGGGCGACACAAAATATCAATTTCTTACTTAGGATATAAGCCTCAAAACATTCCTAATGTGCTTGTAAACAGCGGAAAAGAAACTATTTTAGACTTTCAATTAGAAGAAAATGTAGTTGAGGCAGACGAAGTTGTCATTAATGGTTATGGCGATAAAACCGCCACAAACAGTCAAATGGCAGTAATTTCGGCTCGATCTTTCAACTTAGAAGAGGCACAACGCTATGCGGGCAGTTTGAATGATCCTTCACGCATGGCAGCCAATTATGCGGGCGTGAGCGGCACAAACGACAACCGAAACGATATTGTGATTCGTGGAAATTCGCCTTTGGGTTTGCTTTGGCGGTTAGAAGGCATTGAAATTCCTAATCCAAACCACTTTGGATCTATTGGTGCAACTGGAGGACCAATTAGTATGCTTAATTCAAATCAACTTGCAAAATCCGATTTTCTTACTGGTGCATTTCCTGCCAACTTTGGAAATGCCAATTCTGGCGTTTTTGATTTGCAAATGAGAAGAGGAAATAATGAAAAAAGAGAGCATTTATTGATGTTTGGTTTCAATGGTTTAGAGGCAGGCGTTGAAGGTCCGTTTTCCAAAAAATCTAAAGCATCTTACCTAATTAACTATAGATATTCCACTTTGTCAATTTTAGATGCATTAGGTATGAATTTAGGAACTGGTGGTGCTATTCCGAAGTATCAAGATATTAATTTTAAATTTGATATTCCTACTAAAAAAGCAGGAAAATTTGTAGTTTTCGGTATAGGTGGATTTAGTAGTATTGCAATTTTAGATAGCAAAAACACCTCTAAAAGTAATTATAGTAATGGTTTGCAAGATTTAAGTTATAGTACCAAAATGGGAATTATTGGCGTTTCGCACACCTATTTTTTTAATTCTAACACCTATTTAAAAACGGTTTTAGCAACTTCTTATTCTTACGAACCGTCTTTAATTGATTCAGTAATTATTACGCCAACTGTAAGACCAATGGGCGAATACGAGGGTTATTTCTCTAATCAAAGAACTTCATTAAATATAAGTTTAAATAAAAAAATTGACAAAAAAAATACTTTCAATACAGGTTTTAATATAGACAGACTTGGCTTTTCAATTAAAGATAGATTTAATACAGCAACCATTGCCGATACTTATGATTGGAAAGATATTAGAAACGCAGCTGGTGCAAATATTTTGGCACAAGGTTGGGTTCAATTACAACATAAATTTACTGAAAAACTTACTTTAAATGCAGGTTTACATACGCAATATTTTTCTATCAATAATAAATCTTTTGCTTTAGAGCCTAGACTAGGTTCAAGGTATCAATTATCTAACAAAGTGGCATTTAACCTAGGAATGGGACTTCATAACCAATCGCAAATGCAATTTTTATATTTCCAAAAAACCCTAACAAATGGAGTTTATACCGAAACAAACAAAAATTTAGGCTTTACTACAAGTGCACATGCCATTGCTGGAATTGATTATAATATAAGTAAAGATTGGCGTATAAAAATCGAAACTTATTACCAACGTATTTATAATGCAGCCGTTGAGTCGAACCCATCTTATTTCTCGGCTTTGAATATTGGGGGCGATTTCAATATTCCAACCAACGATAGTCTTATAAGCAAAGGAAATGGTTATAATTATGGAGCAGAACTGACGATTGAAAAGTTTTTTGGAAATGGATTTTATGTACTTCAAACAACCTCAGTTTTTACCTCTCGCTATGCAGGAAGCGATGGAATATGGCGAAATACTGTTTTTAATGGCGGTTATGTCGGCAATTTGATTGGCGGTTATGAATACAAAGTTTCTAAAAAAACAACTTTAAGTGTGGACTTTAAAGCCACTTTGGCTGGCGGAAGACGAATGTTGCCCATTGATTTGGAAGCCTCAAAATTGGCTCGAAAAACCGAATTTGATTACAGCAGAGCTTATGAAAATCAATTTCCGCTTTATTTTAGAACCGATATTAAATTTGGTGTAAGAATTGACGGAAAAAAAACCGCCCATCAATTTGCGTTATCTGTTCAAAATATTACCAATCATAAAAACGCTTTTAACCAAGTTTATAATAGTGCAACCAACCAAGTAAAAATTAATAACCAACTTGGGCTTTTGATTATTCCTCAATATAGATTTTTATTTTAATATTTTATTTATTACTTTTTATTATTAAAATGATAAAATTATTTTTAAAGTTACTTACTTTATTTATTTTTAGTTCAAACCTTTTGACAGCTCAAAATATAGATATCGAACTGTTGAGAGAAATTAATATTGAAAGAAATACAGATTTAGATAAGCCTATGCAGCTTTTAAGCAACTCGTCTGCATTTATTGAAATTGGCTTTCCTTTGGGAATAATCGGTGCTGGATTTATAAAAAAAGATTTATTTTTGAAAATAAAAGGTGCAGAAACGGCTGCAAGTTTTTTAGTTTCAGTAGGAATAGTTCAAATTTTAAAATATTCAATCCGCAGAGATCGTCCGTTTATAACTTATCCCGAAATTCAAAAATTGAGCGATGGTGGAGGATTCAGTTTTCCTTCTGGGCATACAGCTCCAGCATTTGCATTGGCAACTTCATTAAGTTTGAACTTTAAAAAATGGTATGTTGTAGTTCCGTCTTTTGTTTGGGCTTCTGCGGTTGGATATTCAAGATTACATTTGGGCGTGCATTACCCAACGGATATTTTAGCAAGTGCAATTATAGGAACTGGAACAGGATTTATTACTCATCATGCCAATAAATGGATTCAAAATAGAATTATTAGAAAAAAAATCAATCAATATTTATATGATTTATAAATAAAAATATAAGTAAGAATTATTATTTTAAATTTCTGATTTTAAAGTTTTAGAATACACTTTATATAAAGTCCAATAAATAATTACAATTCCTTTTTAACTTTTCCCAATTGGAGAAATAAGAAAGGGGTTTTCTAAAAATTTAAAGGAATAGCCCATGTAACTACTAAACACTCAAAAAACGGAGTTTTTTGAGTTCCCTTCCCCTTTGGGAAGGGTTAGGGATGGGGTTTTGAAAGAAATATTTGTGTTTTAAATTTAAAATGTAGCTATATGGGCTTTTCCATAAAAATATCACTTGGAAAAAATGAGGCGTTTTGTCGTATTTTTAATTCACTAAATGACCCCAGCAGGATGAATAAAGGCAATTTTTTG